>NZ_CDRQNY010000011.1:0-67952 GCF_977037065.1 Butyricicoccus sp.
TGTTATATCGTCATAAACAACAGATATTGGACAAATTTCTTGTGCAGGTTTACAATAGAACCATCAGCAAAGGCGCTGAAACCTACCGACTAAGGGGTTTCAGCACCTTTTTGTTTTCTTGTATTCCAAATCTTAACAGGAGCGATAGATATGCAGTATGAAATTTCCAACCGTATGAACGATGTGCACGGCTCGGCCATCCGTGAGCTGTTCAAGCTGGGCACGGATCCGAACATGATCTCGTTCGGCGGTGGCAACCCGTCCGCAGAGACCTTCCCGGTGCCCGAGATTGCGGACATCATCGCGGACGTCATGAAGGACGCACCGGTCTCTGTTCTGCAGTACGGTCTGTCCGAGGGCTACACGCCGCTGCGCGATACGATGAAGGACTACCTCACCCGCACACAGGGTTTTGATTTTGAGGAAAATGAGCTGTTCATCCTGTCCGGCGGTCAGCAGTGCGCTGACCTGACCACCAAGGTTCTGGTAAACGAAGGCGATGTCATTCTGACCGAGGACCCGGCCTTTGTCGGCTGCCTGAACACATTCCGCTCGTATGGCGCCAAGCTGATCGGCATTCCGATGCAGCAGGACGGCATGGATACGGATGCGCTCGAGGCCGCTCTCAAGGCGCACCCCGAGGCCAAGCTGCTGTACACGATCCCGTCCTTCCAGAACCCGTCCGGCATCACGACTACGCTTGAAAAGCGAAAAAAGGTGTACGAACTCGCGTGCAAGTACGATATCGCCATCCTTGAGGACAACCCGTACGGCGAGCTGCGCTTCTCCGGCGAGGATGTGCCGACCATCAAGTCGATGGACACCGAAGGCCGCGTCCTGTATGCAGGCAGCTTTTCCAAGGTGATGGCTCCTGCGTTCCGACTGGGCTTCCTTGTGTTCAACAAGTCGCTCACCATGCCGCTGACCATCGCCAAGCAGACCACCGATGTGCACTCTAACGTGCTGTTCCAATATGTCTGCAACGAGTACATGACCAAGTACGATTTTGCCGCGCACCTCGACAAAGCGCGTGACGTATACCGCGCTAAGTGCAATCTCATGCTCGATACCATGCGCCGCACCTTCCATCCGGCGGTCACGTTCTCGCAGCCGGAGGGCGGCCTGTTCGCCATGGCCTTCCTGCCGGACGGCATGGATTCGCAGCCGTTTGTCCGCGAGGCGATTCAGCGCGGTGTACTCTGCGTGCCCGGCTCGGCGTTCCTGGCAGACGAAAAGCAGGTGTCGAACGCCTTCCGCCTCAACTATTCTACCCCGACCGATGAGCAGATCGTCAAGGGCATCGAAATTCTCGGCAAGCTCACCCACGAATGGATCAAGGAGTAATAAAAATGAAAGTTATGGCATTCAACGCCCGTCCGGACGAACGCGCGTTCTTCGATCACTTCAGTCAGTCGCTTAATATGGATCTTACGCTGCAGAAGGACACGCTGACCCTCGATAATGTTGCGCTGACCCGCGGCTATGACGGCATTTCCTGCACCTGCGACCTGCCTGCACCGATTCTGGAAAAGCTGGCCGAGAACGGTGTCCGCTATGTGGCCCTGCGCACCATCGGCTACGATAATGTAGACCTCGAAGCCGCAAAGCGTCTCGGCATCCGCGTATCGCACGCCGGATATTCGCCGTATGCGGTTTCCAACTACACGGTTATGCTCATGCTGATGTGCATCCGCAAGGCCGGCTACATCATGTTCCGCTCGCATACCGCAGACTACTCGCTCGGTGCATCCGGCGCGGCGCGCGGCATGGAGATGCAGAACCTGACTGTCGGCGTTATCGGCACCGGCCGCATCGGCAAGGCCGTTATCCGCAACCTGTCCGGCTTCGGCTGCCGCATCATCGCGCACGACCCGTATCCGTCTGAGGAGATGCAGCAGATGGGCGTGGAGTACGTTTCGCTCGAGTCGCTGTACGCGCAGTCCGATGTCATCACACTGCACACCTTCCTCAACGACAGCACCTACCACATGATCAACACCGAGGCTATTCAGCAGATGAAGCCGGGTGTTGTCATCATCAACTGCGCACGCGGCGCTCTGATCGACACCCGTGCTCTGATCGACGGCATTGAGTCCGGCCGTGTCGGCTCGGTCGGCGTGGACTGCTTTGAGGGTGAGGATGACGTGATCCGCGTCGATCACAATTACAACAGCCGTGTCACCAACCACGATTACATCATCCTGAAATCCTTCCAGAACACTATCGTTACCCCGCATGTTGCGTTCTTCACCGATCAGGCGGTGTTCGATATGGTTCAGTGCTCGCTCGAAAGCCTGCATCAGTTTGAACTCGGTGAAAAAGTTCCTCTTGAGGTCCACGCCGCATGACCTGCCGCGAATTTACGTCATCTGCGCAAAATACCGCTCCAGATACGCGGTAAACGCGCGAATGCTCTGCGTGCGGAACCGTCCGAGCGTCTGCACATAGATATGCCGACGGCACTGTGCGTCCTTGATGTGCAGCAGGCGCACGCCTGCGTCCTCGCAGACCTGCCGCCACTCGCCGGACGCGACCAGTGCAACACCCATGCCGCACGACAGCAGACGAATCTGCAGCGCCGCACTGTCGCACTCGATAGCGGCGTGCATCTCCACACCGGCTGACCGAAAAATATGCTCGGAAATCTGTCGGAACGACTGCGAATTGCTCAGCGCGATAAACGGGTCGTCAGCAAGTTCTGTCAGTGATACGCTTTCCCGATCGGCATACCGATGTCCCTCGGGCACAGCCACGCACATCTCCTCATCGTACAGCAGGACGGCACCCGCAGGCACCTCGTCCCGCGATACCGCGGAATCGAGCAGCAGATCGCTGCCCTCGGGCGTACTGCTGATGCGCAGATCCAGATTGCCGTACTCGGTGGAAAAACCCGCGAGTATCTCGCTGATACGCTCCGCGCACGACAGCGCACAGATGCACAGACCACCTGTCCGGTGCAGGCTCTCCTCGATTTCGCCGCGTGCGTCGCGCTCAGCTTCCAGTATCGTCCGTGCGTACCGCAGCAGGATATCTCCCTGCTCGGTGCGACGCAATCCCTTTCCCGTTCGCTCGAATAACTCGGCTCCCAGCTCGCTTTCCAGATTCCGTATGGTTTTGGATACAGCGGGCTGTGCCACGTTCAGGCTCTCGGCGGCGCGCGTCATATTTTCGTATTTTGCTACGGCGGCAAACTGCCGAAGCTGATATAATTCCATCGCGTTCCCCTCCATTCTATGAAAGTACAGGAAAATTCCCCTTATGATTACTCAAATTCTGCTTCAGCAGACGATCATCATGTTTCTTTTGATGATGCTCGGTCTGCTCCTCTCCCGCCGCGGCATGATAACCGAACAGGGCAGCCGTGATCTGTCCAACGTGCTGCTGTACGCGGTCATTCCGTGTGTTATCCTGCGCAGCTACATGTCCGAGTTCAGCATGGACAAGCTGCGTGCCATGGGCATTTCGGCCGTTATCGCGGTGATTGCGTTTGCCGCGTCCATCGGCGTGGCGTACCTCACCTGCGGCACTCGGCACCGGATTGAAAACTTTGCGGTCGCGTTCGGCAACGCCGGCTTCATCGGTATTCCGCTCGTCACAGCCGTGTTTGGCGCGGAGGCGGCGTTCTACGTTGTCTCGTACAGCACGCTTGTCAATCTGCTGCAGTGGACGTACGGTATTGTTATTATATCAGGCAAAAAGGAAACCATCAATCTGAAAATGGTGTTCGTCAACCCGGTTTTCATTTCCATGGTAATCGGTCTTATCCTGTTTGTGACTCAGCCGACACTGCCCTCGGTCGTCACCGGCACGATCAGCTACATTGCGGACGCCAATACTGCTCTGGCGATGATCATTCTCGGTTTCTACCTGTCCAAAGTACGCCTGCGCGACCTGTTTGCGAGTGCAAGGCTGTACGTTGTCTCTGCCGTGCGTCTGCTTGTCGTTCCGGCGGTGACAGTGCTCATCTTCCTGCTGTTTCCCTTTGCCCGCGGCGAGATCACGCTGATTACGCTGATCGCAGCGGCAACGCCGGTTGCCAGCAGCACAGCTATCTTCGCGCAGAAGTTCGATCAGGATTACCGGCAGGCGGTGTCGTATGTATGCCTGTCCACCATTCTGTCCGTGGCAACGCTTCCGCTGGTAATGCTGGTGGCTGAACGCTTTCTTTCCTAAAACCAGATAACAAAAGCGGCGCAGACCGATCGGTCTGTGCCGCTTCTTTGCGTCTTCTTGAAAACGTCGTTCCGCGACAGACATTATCCCAGAACAACCTTATGGAAAGTCTTTTTGCCCTTCTTGATCATGCACTCCTCGTTAAAGAAGTCCTTGGCAAGCTGCTGCTTGAAGTCCGTGACCTTTTCACCGTCCAACGATACGCCGCCGCCCTGCACCAGCTTGCGCGCCTCGCCGTTGGAGGCTGCAAGGCCGCACTTGACGAGCAGCGTCAGCACGCCGATCTGGCCGTCGGTAAAGTCCGCGTCGGTCAGCGTGGTGGTCGGCATGTTGGCAGCCGCACCGCCGGAAACGAAGATCTCCTTGGCAGCGGTCTGTGCCTTTTCAGCCTCCTCCTTGCCGTGTACCAGAGCGGTCAGCTCGTATGCGAGGATTTCCTTTGCCTTGTTCAGCTGTGCGCCTTCCCAGTTATCCATCGCCTCGATCTCCTCAAGCGGCAGGAAGGTCAGCATACGGATGCACTTGAGCACGTCTGCATCATCGACATTGCGCCAGTACTGGTAGAAATCGTAAGGAGAAGTCTTGTTCGGATCGAGCCAAACGGCACCGGAAGCGGTCTTGCCCATCTTCTTGCCCTCGGAGTTGAGCAGCAGAGTGATGGTCATCGCGTGCGCGTCCTTGCCCAGCTTGCGGCGGATCAGCTCTGTACCGCCGAGCATGTTGCTCCACTGGTCGTTGCCGCCGAACTGCATGTTGCAGCCGTAGTTCTTGAACAGGTAGTAGAAGTCGTAGGACTGCATCGGCATGTAGTTGAACTCGAGGAAGCTCAGACCCTTCTCCATGCGCTGCTTAAAGCACTCGGCACGGAGCATATTGTTAACCGAGAAGCACGAGCCGATGTCGCGGATAAACTCGATGTAGTTGAGGTTCATCAGCCAGTCGGCATTGTTCACCATCTGCGCCTTGCCCTCACCGAATTCGATGAAGCGCTCCATCTGCTTCTTGAAGCAGTCACAGTTGTGCTGGATGGTCTCGACGGTCATCATCGAGCGCATATCGGTACGGCCGGACGGGTCGCCGATCATAGCGGTGCCGCCGCCGATCAGCGCAATCGGCTTGTTGCCTGCCATCTGCATGCGCTTCATCAGGCAGAGCGCCATAAAGTGGCCAACATGCAGGCTGTCCGCGGTCGGATCGAAGCCGATGTAGAAGGTGGCCTTGCCGTTGTTGATCATCTCGCTGATCTCTTTTTCGTTCGTTACCTGCGCGATCAGACCACGCGCTTTGAGTTCGTCGTAAAGCTGCATTATTCTGTCTCCTGTATTTCAATTTGTTTGCATTCTATGATAAAAGAGTCCGAATACCGTTATGGAGCACGCTCTTTTCTGCGTTCGTCTATGATTACCACGGCTTCACGCCCCCTGTCCGGCCGCATCGAGCAGTTCCTCTGCATTGCGGCGTGCTGCATCCGAGATTTCCTCGCCGGAGAGCAGACGTGCAATTTCGTCTACGCGGTGTGCTCTGTCCATCGGGCTGACATCGGTGTAGCTGCGGCCGTCCCGCACGGATTTGGAAATACGCAGGTGGTGGTCGCCCATGGCGGCAATCTGCGGCAGATGGGTAACGCACAGTGTCTGCTTCTTTTTCGCAATCGCGGACAGCTTGCGGCCGATCTGCTGAGCCGCATGGCCGGAAACGCCGGTGTCGATCTCGTCAAAAATCAGCATACCAACATCTTCGCCCGCTGTCAATACGTTTTTGAGCGCCAGCATGATGCGGCTCAGCTCGCCGCCGGAGGCTACCTTGGAGAGCGGCTTTTCCGGCTCACCCGGATTGACCGAAATCTCAAACGTCACGGTGTCGCAGCCGTGCGCGGACAGCTTAGTTCCGGTACGGACCGCAACCCGCATTTTCACCTTGTCCATGTCCAGTTCACTCAGCTCGCGCACGATTTCGCTCTCCAACTGCTTTGCAGCCTTGCGGCGCTGCTCGGTGAGTTCCGCCGCGATGCCCTTGGCTTCCGCAAGCATACCGCGGTACTGCTCCCGCAGTTCTTCCCTGCGGTCGTCCGCATTCTCGAGTGTATCCAGCTCGGCGGTTATCTTCTCGAGGTACGCGAGGATTTCCGGAATCGTACCGCCGTATTTCTGCTTCAGACGGTAGATTTCGTCCAGGCGCTGCTCGACCATCTCGCGCTCCGCCGGAGAAAAGTCCAGATTGTCCCCCTGACTTGCCACGCTGTCGCGCAAATCTGCCGCCAGCAGGCGCACTTCCTCGGCCTGCTCGGCCATGCCGTCGAAGGCATCCGACACTTCGCGCAGGCTCTCGATGGCGTTTGCCGCCTGATCGAGCAATTCACACGCACCCGCAATTTCATCGTCACCCGAGAGCGCCATACGCGCCTGCTCGAGTGCACCCGCGATCTTGCCCGCGTGATCGAAATACGCCTTGCGCTGTGCAAGCGCCTCATCCTCATCGGGTTTAAGTGCCGCCTGCTCGATTTCCTCCTTGTGGAAGGTCAGCATATCGATGCGCTGCAGGCGTTCCTGCTCGCCGGTCTCCAGCGCAGTAATTTCCCGCCGTAGTGTCACCAGCGCCTGATATTTCGGGCGGTATCGCTCGAGTATTTCGGCACAGCCTGCGTAGCCGTCCAGATATTCGATGTGATGCGCTTCATCGAGCAGCTTCTGGCCGTCATTCTGACCGTGAATGTCGATCAGGTACGGCGCCAGCTGCCGCAGGACAGCCGCACTGGCCGGTTTCATATTCACGCGGCAGGTGCTCTTGCCGTCTGCGGAAATCTGCCGCTGAACGTACAGCGTGTCAGGCTCGTCACCGGAAAGTGCAAACTCGTCAAGCAGTTCGCGCAGAGCACGCGGCAGATCGGTGAATACCGCGCTGACAAAGCCCTTCTGCGCACCCGAGCGCACTAAGTCGCGGCTGACGCGCTTGCCGAGCAGCGCACCGATCGAATCAATAACGATACTCTTGCCCGCGCCAGTCTCGCCGGAAAGCACGGTCAAACCCTTATCGAGTTCGATGTCTGCACGTTCGATGACCGCTATATTTTCAATGTGGAGTAATTGCAGCATTGCCGCCTTATCCCTCGCTTACTTTAGAATGTCTCTTGCCTGTTCGCAGAACTTTTGCGCGCTGTCGTTATCGCGCATAACGGCAAATACGGTATCGTCGCCGCCAAGCGTGCCGACCACATCGGGTGCGCGCATGGCATCAATCGCCATTGCCGCCGCCTGACCCAGACCGGGCAGTGTTTTAATGACGACCATGTTCTGCGCCGCATCAATATCCGTGACGCATTCACGGAAAATGTTGCGCAGACGCGTGGTGAAGCTATCCGCCGCACCGGCGTTCGAGGAGGTATACTTGTACTTACCGGTCTCCGAGGAGAGCGTCTTGATAAGCCGCAGCTCCTTAATATCGCGCGAAATGGTCGCCTGCGTGGTGTTGTAGCCAAGTGCCCGCAAATGTGCGGTCAAATCCTCCTGCGTTTCAATCTCAAACCGGTCGATGAGATCGAGGATTTTTGCCTGTCGTTGAAACTTCATCGTTCGCGTTTTCCTCTCTTATAGCAGCGCCTCTCACAGCTTCTGCTGTAAAATTCGATAAAAACTATTGCCTTTTAGACGAATCAGCCGCGTCTGCAGGTCGGAACGGGTGATAATGACCCGATCATCCGGCCGCACGGCAAAGCCCTGTCCGCCGTCTGCCGAAATGAACACCTCACTGCCGCCCTCACAGGCTGCGGTGATGGATACGCTGCGCTCGGGCGCAAACACGAACGACTTTGCCGCCAGTGCGTGCGCACAGATGGGAATAACAGCGATGTTCTCCGCGCTCGGCTCAATGACCGGGCCGCCTGCCGACAGACCGTAGGCGGTCGAACCGGTCGGCGTGGCTGCAATAACGCCGTCGCCGTTAAAGCGGGTGACCTCCTCGTTGTCTGCCGAAATACCAACGCGCACCACGCGGAACGCGGTGCCCTTTGCGATAACAATGTCGTTGAGCGCGTCATTCTCGTACACGATACGCCCGCCGCGCTGCACGGCAACGTGCAGCATCATGCGGCTGTCCAGTGAAAATTCACCGGTGAACAGCTTTTCCATTTCGGGCAGTTCAGCCGGTTCCAGTTCGGTCATAAAGCCGACGTGACCGACATTGATGCCGAGCAGCGGCAGCTGATTCTGCGCCGCCTCTCTCGCCAGACGGAGCATGGTTCCGTCTCCGCCAAGCACGACCGCCATATCCGCAAACTGCACAGCGTCCTCGGTTTTCATGTAATCCGCGTCCTCAATGATGGGCGGCACGACCCGCATCTGCTTGGGCAGCATAAGCCGCACACCGTCACGCCGCAGCTGATCGCACACCGGCTGCAGGATATCGCGTGCGCTGTCCTTGCGCAGATTGGGATAGATGAAAATGTTCTTCATCATGCCTTTGCGTCCAGCTCCTCATGTGCCTGACGGACAACCTCCGCCAGATCCGGAATGTGCTCCTCGCCCTGTTTTGCCAGATAGCCGAGAAATTCGATGTTGCCCTCAGGGCCTTTGATAGGAGAAAACGTCACATCCAGCACCTTAAAGCCTGCCGCGTGCGCGTTTTCCACATAATTCTGCAGCACCTCGAGGTGAATCTCCGGCTCACGGACAACGCCCTTTTTGCCGACCTTGCCTTTGCCGGCCTCAAACTGCGGCTTGATAAGGTTGGCAACATGGCCGTCCTCGGTCAGCAGGCTGGAAACGACCGGCAGTACCAGCTTGAGGGAAATGAACGACACGTCGATGACGCACAGCGATGGCGTTTCTTCCAGCATATCCGGCGTTACATAGCGGATATTGGTGCGCTCCATGCACTTTACACGCGGATCCTGCCGCAGACTCCACGCCAGCTGGCCGTAGCCAACGTCAATGGAATACACCTTGCGCGCACCGCGGCGCAGCAGGCAGTCGGTAAAGCCGCCGGTCGATGCGCCAACGTCCATCACGACCAGATCGGTCGGGTCGATGTTAAAGTAGTTGAGCGCCTTCTCGATCTTCTTGCCGCCGCGGGACACAAATGCGTTCTCGTTGCCGCGAACCTCCAGTTCGGCGTTTTCGTCAACCATATCGCCTGCTTTGCCCGCCTTCTGGCCTGCAATGTAGACAATTCCCTCCATAATCGCAGTCTTTGCACGCTCCCGTGAGGGGCAAAGGCCCTTTTCAAACAGCAATACGTCCAGTCTCTTCTTAGCCAACGCCGTTCTCCTTCCCATTCCGATTTTTCATGATATATGCCGCAATGCCCTCGGCATCAATGCCGCAGTGACGGTACAGCTCGTTTACGCCGCCGTGCGGCAGAAAGCGGTCGCCGGTGTTCAGCAGATCGGTGCGCTCGCTGCGGTGCGCGGCAAGCCACTCACCGACGCTGCCGTTCGGCACAACGTCCTCCGCAACGACACACCAGCCGCCCAGCTTTTCCTTCACCTCGGCATACGCCTGTTCCAGTCCGCTGCCGATTTCATTTACCTTGTAAACCTGTGCGCGGATGCCCTCGTGCATGAGGATTTCCGCGGCGTCGATCGCCTGATTAATCATAATGCCGTGTGTGACGATCGTCACCTCACTGCCGGATTGCTCGTGTACGCACACGAGCGGCTGCGCCGACAGCTCCCTGCGGTACGCGCCTTCGCTGCCGCGCGGGTAACGGATAGCGACCGGTCCGGTCTCCCTGTAAATCGCACGGGACAGCATGACTCGGAGTTCCGCAAAGTCGGACGGACAGAAAATCTTCACACCCGGGATAGACCGCAGGAACGCGATATCCAGCACACCGTTATGCGTTGCGCCGTCCGCGCCGACAATGCCCGCGCGGTCCACGCACAGGACAACGTGCAGACCTTCGATTGCAATATCGTGAACGATCTGGTCATAGGCACGCTGCAGGAAGGTCGAGTAAATGGCCGCTACCGGCACCAGTCCCTGTGCCGCCATACCGGCCGCCATACCGATGGCGTGCTCCTCGGCGATGCCGACATCGAAAAAGCGTTCCGGGAATTTCTCGGCAAAGCGGGTCAGTCCCGTGCCGGACGGCATAGCTGCCGTGATCGCGCAAATGCGGTTATCCTTCTCAGCGAGTGCGCAAAGCTCCTTGCCGAAGAACGCAGAAAAATCCTCCTTCTTCGCGGCAAGCGGTGCGCCTGTTACGCGGTCAAACTTGGAAACGCCGTGGTATTTCTCCGGATACTGCTCACTCGGGGCATAGCCTCTGCCCTTCTGTGTCATAACATGCAGCAGAACCGGTTTTTTCATTTTTTTCGCCAGTGCCAGGAACTCGCACACGCTCTTGAGGTCATGACCGTCCACCGGACCGAGATAAGTAAAGCCCATCTGCTCGAACAGCGAGGTCGGCAGGACAGCCCGCTTGATCTTCGCCTTGAAGCGCGAAACCGCGCGCGTGATCGTTCCGCCGCCCGGAATGCGGCTGAGTCGCTCCTTAATGCGGGTTTTTGCACGCAGATACTGCGGGCTGACGCGCAGGCGGGACAAATGGCGGCTGAGTCCGCCGACATTCTTGGCGATCGACATATTATTGTCGTTGAGCACCACGAGCAGCGGCTCCCGAGAGGTGCCGGCGCTGCTCAGCGCCTCATATGCCATGCCGCCGGTCAGTGCACCGTCGCCGATGACCGCGACAACGTGGTACTTCTGGTTTTTAAGCGTGCGTGCATGCGCCATGCCGAGCGCCACCGAAACCGAATCCGAGGCATGTCCCGTGATGCACGGGTCGGTGATGCTCTCCTCCGGCTTCATAAAGCCGCACAGACCGCCGTACTGCCGCAGCGTGTCAAAGCGGTCGCGCCGACCGGTCAGGATCTTGTGGACATAACACTGATGACCTACATCGTAGATGATGCGGTCGCGCGAGGAGTCGAACTCGCGTTCAAGTGCGACAGCCAGCTCTACAATGCCCAGATTGGACGCCAGATGACCGCCGGTCTGCGACACCGAGTCCACGATGAACTCGCGCAGCGCCGCACACAGCACGCCGAGTGTGTCGTACGACAGTCCGCGCAAATCAGCAGGACTGCTTATATTGTCTAAAATTCCGTATCGTTTCTGCTTCATCAATATCCCCACCTTTGGAAAGGCAGATTTATCTAAAATATCTTTGTTACTTTCTGTTATCCAGCTTGAGCGGCAGAACGGACAGCACGCGTCCGCAGAGCGCCAGCACCTTGCTGCTGCACATCACCGCGATGCCCTTGCCGGCTGCCTTGCCGCCGATGGTCAGTGCTGAAACCAGACCGGTAATCAGCAGAGATACCGCAACCTTGAGTCCCGCACTCACGCCTGAGGTGATATGTGCAACAATAAGTGCTCCGGTCGCACCGGAGATAATGCCGCAGATATCGCCCACCACATCGTTGCAGATGCTGGAAACCTTCTCTGCGTTTCGCACCATCCAGACCGCCTCGCGCGCACCGCGCACACGGTGTGCCGCCATCGAGTGAAACTCCTTCTCGGTCGCCGAGGTGGATGCTACGCCGATCATGTCAAACACAATGCCGAGTGCAATGAAGAGCAGCAGCACCGCAAAGGACAGAATCGTACCCGCACTGGCCAGCGCTTCGTTTGAAATGTAGGACATGACCACGCTCAGCGCAAAGCTGATGACGGTGATCAAGCTGACCCATGCGGTATTAACAGCCTTGGGCTTTTGCGGCGTTTTTTTCTTTTGTTTGTCGGTCGTATCCACTGAAGATAACTCCTTCACCGATTTTTGCCCCGGATTTATTCCATAATAGCAGAAAATTGCGGCAAACCGCAAATTCCGCCGCCGGAGCGTCTATATGAACCGCTTTCGCGGTTTCTTTATTAAGGTAAGTGACGGCAGACCGAGTAAATCTTGCGGCTTGAGGTTCGGTTGGTTTTCCCCGCGGACTGCCTCGCGTCGCCGTCAAGGGGGTTTCCCATTAAAGTCCGTGCCGAGATGTTACCATGTTCGGGACCGAATTGCCACTGAGTCCGCACTGCAATCCACGGTCTGCCTCGTTAGAATAGCCTAGGTGATTTCCACTACAGTCAAAACGATTCTTAGCCTCTTTTGCAGACATGGTTTCAAAAGTCAATTCCCGCGGCATTCCTGGCCGGGAAACCGCAGGCGGATACCTTATTCACCATGGCCACTCAAGGCAGGCTACACTGCACACAGCACTTTGGTCCTTACGTCGGTGATCAATCCTTTGTAACTTCCGCTGCACCGCATTGCAGGTTTCATCCCGTGCCGTTGGACGTCCATCAATCTCTTGTGAAATGCTATAGGCATCCGACAGTCACGGGTCTCCACGGCAGGAGGGTCGGTACTTCATGCCATTGAAGCGCGCCCTCAAGCCTTAACCTCCAGCATCCACCCCAAACTGGGCGTAAGAAGCAAACACCAGAGACTTCATCGATATGCCCGTCTACGGATTTTTAGGCCCGTCTTGGGAATCGCATGAACTGACTAGGATACTACGTCACTTATCTGTTATATTAACACAGAACGCATAAATATTCAAGAAATGTGTGTAAATTTTATGTGAATGTGTGTCTTACCTGGTGCGGCCGGTCAGGCTGCGTGCCAGTTCGACAAGGAATGCATGACCGTCCAGCGGTTTTACCGCGTTCACTGCTTCCTCGGTCAGCTTTGCCGCAAGCTCTCGGCATTCCTCCAGACCGAGCAGAGACGGAAACGTGGATTTCTCGCTTGCCGCATCCTTGCCGATGGATTTTCCGAGTGTTGCGGCATCTCCCTCGATATCGAGGATATCGTCCTCAATCTGGAACGCCAGACCCAGCTTTTCGCCGTAAGCGCGTGCCCGAGCGAGAGTGTCCTCGTCAGTCGCACCGGCGGCCGCACAGCCGAGTTCACATGCGGCGCGGAGCAGACACCCGGTCTTGAGCTTCTGCAGCAAACGCAGCTCATCGAGCGAGATTTTGCGATGCTCGGCACCCATATCGAGCACCTGACCGCCGATCATGCCGTTCATGCCTGCGTTTTCGCCCAGAATGCGAATACAGCGCACGATGGTCTCCGCCGGAACATCCTTTGCCGCCGAAGCCGTCTCAAAAGCCGCCGTCAGCAGTCCGTCACCCGCGAGGACCGCCGTTGCTTCATCGAAAGCCTTGTGGCAGGTCGGTCTGCCGCGGCGCAAGTCGTCGTTATCCATGCACGGAAGGTCATCATGGATGAGCGAGTAGGTATGGATCATCTCAAGCGCACACGCGAACGGCAGCGCTTTCTCGATATCACCGCCGCACAGGCGGCAGAATTCCAGCACGATTACCGGACGCAGGCGCTTGCCGCCTGCCATCGCGGAGTACTTTGCAGCCTCGAAAATGCGGTCGTAACCCTCGCCGGTCTCCCGCGAGAGGTATTTCTCCAGTGCAGGTTCAATGAGCGCAATATCTGCCTTTAACTGCTCGGAAAACGTCATTTTGCTTCCTCCTCTGCCGCAAATGGCTGCTCTGTGAGTTCACCCTGCATGTTCTCCTGCATGACGGTGACCTTCTGCTCGGCCTTGTCCAGCAGCTTGCCGAGGGACGCGGACAGCTTGGTGCCCTCTTCAAACAGCTTCATGCTTTCGTTCAGCGGCGCTTCACCGCGCTCGAGCAGCCGCACGATCTCTTCCAGACGTGCCATCTGGCTTTCAAATGTTCTTTCCGCCATGTTACTTGTCCTCCTCGATATCGGTCACGCGGCAGTTCGCCGCACCTTTTGCGAATTGAATATGCAGAGTGTCTCCCTGCTTGAGCGCCGCTGCATCGGTTACGACCGTGTGCTTGACACCCTTGGTCGCTACCGCATAGCCGCGTCCCAGAACGCGCAGCGGGCTCATTGCGTCGAGTGTCGCTACGGTCTGTGCAAACCGCAGTTTACGGCGATGCAGGCCGCTTTGTCCTGCCGCGAGCAGGCGCTGCCGCAGTCCGTTCAGTCGGTTGTGCTCGGTCTCCAGCCGCGCCGGAACCGCCGAAAACAAGCGTTCCTCGGTCTGGGTCAGCAGCAGGCGTTTTTCCTCGATGTATTTCATCGGTGTGCGGTTTGACAGTCGCTCCTGCAGACCGTCCAGCAGCTTTCTCTGCTGCTCTGTTCTGCGGTGCGCCGCCGTGTGCAGGCGGGCATCCAGTGTGCGTAAGTGCAGCGCGTACTCGGCTCTGTCAGGCACGGCAAGCTCCGCCGCACCGGACGGCGTAGGCGCACGAAGATCGGCAACAAAGTCCGCAATCGTGAAATCCGGCTCGTGACCGACCGCGGAAATCACCGGAATCTCGGAGGCAAAAATCGCCCGGGCAGTCACTTCCTCGTTGAACGCCCACAAATCCTCCATCGAGCCGCCGCCCCGACCGCACAGAATGACATCTGCTTCGCCGATGGCATTCGCCAGAGCGATCGCGCGTGCAATGCTCTCCGCCGCGCCCTGTCCCTGCACCTGCGCCGGATAGAGCACAACCTTGGCCAGTGGCCAACGCCTGCCGAGAATGCGGATCATGTCGCGCACCGCCGCGCCGGTCGGCGAGGTTACGAGCGCGATACTGTCCGGACAGGACGGAATCGGCTTCTTGTACCGCTCGGAGAACAGGCCTTCCGCCTGCAATTTAGCCTTGAGCTGCTCAAACGCAAGGTTGAGCGCACCCGCACCGTCCGGAATGATCTCGGAGACGTAAAGCTGCACCGCGCCTGTGCGCGGGAACGAGCTGACGCGCGCCTTGACGATGACCTTCATGCCGTTCTGCAGACGGAATTTCAGCCGCATCGCGTCCGAACGGAACATGACCGCATTGATGGCCGCATTTTCGTCCTTGAGCGTCATGTAGTGGTGTCCGGATGAATGCGCCTTATAGTTCGAGATTTCGCCCTGCACCATTAACCCGCGGTAGCCGGGAACCGCATCGAGCAAGTCCTTTATTTCATTGTTTAATTGAGATACTGTGTAAATCGTTGCCATTCCAACAAGTTAGGAGTGAGGAGGCAGGACTGAGGAGTTTGGTTCATTTTCCATCCTCCATTTTCAATTTTCCATCCCTACCACCGAACTCCTACCTCCTATCTGTTACAGAGTTTTGCCGCCAGCACTGCCACGCCCACAGCATTATCTCCCGAAAGTGTCGGCTCCGCGAAGGAGATCTCCCCGCCGAACCGTTTATTCATGCGGGCACGGATGATCTGGCTGGCCATGACGCCGCCTGCGCACAAAATCGGGCAATGATACTGCTCGCGCGCCTGCTCGGTGGCTTTGATAACGGCATTTGCCACGGTCTCGAGCGCAAAACGCGCCATCTGCTTTGGCTCGGCGCTCTTGAATTTATTCTCTACCTGATTCTGCATACCGGAGAGCGAGAATTTACACTCGTTTACCTTGGGCGTAAAGCCCTTTTCCGGCTCGGCGGTGAGCGCCAGCGCATCCAGTGCGCCGCCGGACGGGAACGGCAGACCGAGCAGATTTCCCGCGCGATCGAGCAGCTGACCGGCTGCAAGATCGGTCGTACCGCCGATGCAGGTGCAGTCCGGCAGGCCGTCCGCGCCGCACTTCACATGCAGCAACTCGCTCGTGCCGCCGGACAGGTGCCACGCCAGGAATTCGCCGTCAAGCAAATCCAGCTTGCCAGCCGACAACGCCGCTGCCGCGATATGTCCCTGCTGATGAGACACGGTAAAAAGCGGCACGGAAAGCAAATGCGCCGCGCTCCGCGCGACGCTCTCTCCTGCCAGAAAACACGGCATATACGAGCCTTCCACCGCGCGGGGACGGGTGCTGACGCCGATGGCGCGCACCTCTCCCTGCGGCAGAGCCTCGATTTTTTCATGCAGACGCACGGTATGCTGGAACAGCGCATCCGACTGGCGCAGACCGATCGCGCCTTCCGGCACGGTCAGCAGTCCGCCGCGGTTGACCCACTCACCGGTCTCGGCGTTGTAAATCGCTGCCGACGTGCGGTAGTTGGACGTATCAATTCCCAGAAAGCGCTCAGGCATTGGTGCTCTCCTGCTTTCCCTGCGGGAACTCTGCACGAGCGGCAGAGCCGAGCACGCCGTTGATGAAAGAAGCGGCATCCTCGGTGTCGTACTTCTTCGCCAGTTCAACAGCCTCGTTGATCGCTACGCCGACCGGAACGTCGTCCACATCGCGCATCTCAAAGAGCGCCAGACGCAGTACCGCGATCGTCATGTGGGACAGGCGGTTGAGCGACCAGCCCTTGGAATTGGCCTCGATAATGGTATCGAGCACCGGCAGGTCGTTCGCCACGCCCTTTACCACGGTGCGGATATACGCGGTCTGTTCCTCGCTCAGCTTGCCCGCATACAGTGCGATATCGCCGCTGATGGACTTCATGATTTCCTCATCCAGTCGCTCGTTCAGATTTTCTTCTTCAAACTGCTGGAACCCCATCTCAAAAATCAGGTGCAGCGCAATTTCTCTTGCTTTTGTTCTGCTCATCACACACATGCGGCAGGACCTCCTATATTCTACGCAAATTTTGCCTATTATTCAGTATAACTATTTTATCCTATTTTCGGGCAAAACGCAAGGCGGTATTCCATATTTCATAAAACCGGACAACAAAAAACAGGCACAGCCGCAACCATGCCTGTTTTGCTTATGTTACTCGGCGTCTGCCGTCTCCGCCGGAGTTTCGGTCTCGGACGGTGCCGGCTCGGCCTTTTCCTCAGCCGAAGCGGACGGCTTGAAGGTCACGCCGCCGACATGCACGTTGATCTCGACAACGCGCAGACCGGTCATGGACTCGATCGAGGACTTGACGTTCTCCTGCACTTCCTTTGCCACATCGCAGATGTTGTAGCCGAACAGTGCGAGGAAACCGATCTCTACCTTAACGGTATCATCATCGCCGAGTTCGATACGGACGCCCTTGGACAAATTCTTTTTACTGATAAAGCCGACAATGTCGCTCGTCAGGCTGGAATACAAACCGCTGACACCCTTGGTTTCCGAGGCCGACAGTGCTGCGATAGACGCAACAACGTCCTCAGAGATACGGATAGAGCCCTGATCGCTTTCGGTGGACCAGTACTCCTTGTGATCTGCCATAGTGCTCACTCTCCTTTTTTGAGACAATCCCATCATCCGGTATTGTCTAAGAGCATTATAGCACAGTTTGTGTAAAAAGCAAAGTAAAAATACACGATGTTCATTAAGATGCTTCCACGATTTTGATCTGCCCCGCTGTCATGCCGGTCTCCGAGATAACGATATCGCGGATAACAGCCACGTCCTCAGCCTGCAGACCACCGTCCGGCGGCGCTACCACGATATTCGCGCTGCTGTCACCGAGCATCACAACTGCGTCCTCGTAGCCTTTGGCGCGAATCAGGCTCTCGATGTTGGCTTCGGCCACCGTGTCGTCCGCCAGTGCGGAAATCTGTGCCGCCGCATCGTCTTTTGCACTCTGGTCTGCGGTGTCGCTCTCACTGAGTTCCTTGAGTGTGCTCACCGCTTCGTCTCGCGCCTGCGTGCGCGTCAGCCGCGAGGACGCAAAGTAATCGCTCTCACCGGCGGCATTGTCCGCCGAGGCATCGGTCTGCGTATCCGCCTGCGCGTCGGTCTGCTGCGCCGCAAGAAGGTCCTCCGGCGTGTCAACGTAGCTCCAGTTCAGATAAGCCGCTGCGCACAGCAGCAGCGCGATCACACCGTAGACCGCTCCGCGTTTTTTGATCTTCTTCATCTGCCTGCCCTCCTAACGAATTGGTATACCTTATGTATCGGATTTCATTTTCAGAACCGTAACTTTGTCTGCGCCGATGCCGCACACCGTGCTGACCGCCTGTGTGACGGACAGCCGAACGGATGCGTCATCTGCGCCATCGCACAGCACAACCGCACCGCGGAATACCGGCAGAACGTGCTTGACCGTCACGGGCGTTTCGCCATAGCTGCCGTTCGATACCACGCTGACATCGCTCTCCAGACTGCGGCTGTCACTCCCGCTTGTCTGGCGGGTGTTGACCGCGTAGACCGATTCCTCGGTCTGGTCGAGCGACAGCATGAGCTCCACACGACCGGCGCCGGAAATCCCCGAAAGCCTCGTCTCCAGTTCCTGTTGAAAATCGTTGAGGTCGAACGACTGCGAAACCGTTGTATCCGTACTTACGGTCTGCACCTGCTCCGTGTTTCCGCTGTGCCCCGAGGTGAGCAGCAGCACGCCCGCGAGCAATACCGCCAGCACGGCCCGATATTTCTTCAAAACCGGCAGGATTTTCTCCTTGACGGCAGTTAAGTTTTCGTTATCCGGCAGTTTCATCTTGCGATCAGCTCCTGTCGTTCTGCGGGTACGCCGCATTCCTTGGTCAGCAGACTTTGCAGCTCGGACAGGCGATTCGCCGCTGTACTGTCGTAGTACACGGTCACTTTATCGACCTGCAGCAAGCCGTCCGCGTCATTTGCCATCTCCACATTCACCGTGCACGGAATACCGGCTTCCTCTGCACGCTGCTGCACCGCCTTCGCAATGCTCGCCGCGACCGTGCTCATCGTGGTCTGCATGTTGCGCGCCTGCATTTCGTCTAAGTCGCTCTGCGAGACGCTGCTCTGCCAGTTCCACGACAGCAAGTGCAGTCCCGCCAGCGGCTGCAGGAGCGCCAGCAGCATGAGCAGACCGGCGGCTGTCCGCACAACCTCTTTTAAGGCCCCGCCGCCTGCCAGCTTGAGCGCCACCGCAGACGCGGCTCCCGCGATCGTCACGCGCAGTAATATCGTTTGCAGTAATTCAGTCATATTGGTTTCACCATCGCCACCATATACACGAGTTCGAGGAATAAAATCATACAGCAGGTGCTCAGCATGCCGAGCAGCAGACCAAAGCCGGTGCCTACGTTTTCGAGGAACCGCTTCATGTCGTCCGAGCACAGCGGCGAGAGCACGGCTGCACCCGCCTTGTAGCACAAATAGCTTGCTCCCGCCCGAACGAACGGCACAAAGCAGATAGCCGCTACACACAGCATCCCGAAAATGCCGATTGAGCCGCGCAGCAGAGCCGCACCGGACAGCATGGTTTCGGTCGCGTCCGAAATCACACCGCCGACCACCGGAACCGCACCGGACACCGCAAGTTTCGCGGTCTTGAGCGTCATGCGGTCCACGTTGCCGGAAACACCGCCCGCTATCGCAAGATATGCGGTGAACAGCGTTAAAATGAGTTTAAGTACACCCGAGGTCAGGGTTTTTATGCCGTCCGCGATGCCGCGCAGCATGCCGTTGCCCGCCGCGGCATCCACCGCCGTGATAGCAAGATACGCGCACGCCGCCGGAACAAGCAGGGCGTTCACCAGCCGTATCACAAGATCAAACACCACCATAGTCGCCGCCTGTAAAACCGTTGCGGTCGCCGTGTTGCCGCCGGTCGCAAGTACAGTGGCGAGCACCGGTTGGAGCGTGCCCGAAAACACGCCGATCTGGTCGAGCGTGTCGCGGCAGAGCGACAGCACACCCGTGAAATCCCGCAGGAGCACTGCCGCACAGCCAAGTGCCGCCGCCATGTCGATCCAGCCGTTGGCCTCGCCGCCCGCCGCCGCAGAAAAGCCGCGCGCAGCCGAGGCCAGCAGCACAATTACAGCTACGCGCAACAGTCCGCCAAGTGCAGTCTGAATCGCACTTTGGCTGTCCGAGGTCATGTTTTCCAGCACGCGGGAGACCGAATCCGACAGCGTGTCCGCGTTTTCCGGCGATACGCCGTCAAGGTATTGCCGGGCGCTGTCCGGCATGGCATCGGTCAGACTGCTGCCGCCGACTGACTGCACCTGTTCCTCACTCACAGCCGCATGCGCGAACGGCAGGCACAACAGGAGCACGAGAATGGCATTCAGCGCCAGTTTGCGTTTGCTCATACCGCCCACTCCGTGATAAGGTCGAGCACCTGCTCGAAAAGCGGCAGGCACACGGAAAACGTCAGGACAGCGCCTGCAATCTCCATCTTGGCGGCAAGCGCGGATTGACCGGCGTCCCGACAAAGCGCGGCTGCGATCCGCACCACGACCGCCACACCGACTGCCTTGCACACCGGCAGATACAGCGCGGAATCCAAGCCGCACTGCGAGAGCAGACCGGAAAACCGCTGCGCCGCGCTTCCGGCTGCGCTGAACACCCGCAAAAGCAGGATCACGCCTGCCGTCAGCACCAGCAGAAACGCGATAGCGGGCGCGTCCTTTTTCAGCACCAGCGACAGCGTGAGCGCCGCAAGGACAATGCCGCAAATCAATCCTAATTCCATCGTCAAAACCCAAATACATTTTTCATCATGGTGAACAGGCGGTCGATTTCCTGAACAATCAGCATCAAAACGACAATTAAACCCGCGAGTGTCGTCATCAGCGCCTGCTCCTCCCTGCCCGAGCGGGAGAGCAGCTGTCCGAGCACCGCCACTAAAATTCCTACCGCCGCAATGCGGAAAATCAGATCAACATCCATCGTTTTCCTCCGCTTAGATCAGCACCAGAATCACCAGCAGACCGAGCGCAATGCCGCAGGTCCGGTACAGATTTCCCCGATTTGCCAAATCCTCCTGCGCCGCCTCCCGCGAGGCCGCCAGCCGCCGCTCCACCTGCGACAGTCCGGTCAGCTGCTCGTCCGCATCGTAGCGACCTAAGTAGTTTGCGGCGTCGCACAGAATGTCGCATTCCTGCGTGCCCAGTCCGACCTGTGCGCGGCAGTCCCGCAAGGTGCTGCGCCACAGGTAGCCGAGCGACAGGCCGTTCTGCTCCCGCAGGCGGCGCTGCAGCGTGCGAAAGACTTTGCGGACGATCGGCTGCTCGTTTTCCGCCAGCAGACCGACAATTTCCGGCATAGGTGTCCGTCTTCCGGAAATCTCGCTGCGGATAAGACCGAGCGCAAGCAGCATCGCGTCTGCCGCTGCCACTCTGCGCCGCAGATTTTGCCGTGCGGACAGTCCGAGCGCCGCACATGAGCCGAACACCATCACCGAACCGATCAGCTTTAACATTTCGTCTCCTCCCATCGTTCCATGCGGTAGACCCGCTGTCCGTCCCGTTTTTCGATAATAACCGCCTGATGAAATGCGCCGAGCGCGAGCAGCTCACGGTAGATCGGCCGCTGCCGCAGATCATCCAGTCCGGCCGCGTGTGCACACGCAATCACTGCCGTTCCGCAGTGCGTGCAGAGCGATACCGCCTTTGCGTCCTCAGGCGCAGTAATTTCATCAAGAGCGAGCAGGGCAGGCGACATGGTTTTGAGCAGCATGACCGCCGCCTGCCATTTCGAGCAGCCTTCCATCACATCCGTGCAGCGCCCGACCGCAAGCTGCGGTACACCGTCCGCAAGAGCGGCAATCTCGCTGCGCTCGTCCGCAATCGCGGCAGTGAAACCGCGGTCGGAGAAATAGCGCACCCACTCTCTCAGCAAGGTCGTTTTGCCATATCCCGGCGGTGACAGGAGCAAGGCAGACTGCGGCTCGTCCGTTCCTATCCAACGGGCAATCTGCGCCTGTAAATCCTCAGCTTGATGTGCAATGCGCAGGTTGATTGAACTCAGGCCGCGCACCCCAAGAACGCGGCCGTCCTCTTCGGCGGCTGTGCCGCAGATGCCCAGCCGGTGCCCGCCGGATAACGTCAGAAAGCCGTGCCGCAGACTGTCTGTATAACTATGTACGGAATACTGTGCTGCGCGGCTGAGCATCTCGCGCAGCTCCGCCGATGTGACCGCCTCAAGAGGGAGCGGCCGCTCTCCAACGGCTGTTTTCGCCGCAGGCGGCTGTCCCGCGCGAAAGCGTAATTCCTCGATGTCCTCCGGCCTGTCCAGCCGCTCCAGCTGCGCCCGCCGTATCGGCGGCAGGCACGAAATCGCCTGCCGGAAGGACGCTTTTCGTTTGTCCATTTTCATCACCACTACAGACTATGCCGCAGATTACCAAAGTAGAATGGCAAATTGAGAATTGAGGATGGAAAATGAATGTTGTGATTGACCATTATCCTTCATTGCCAATCTGTATTGCAGGACAGGGTGACCTCATCCCGCCCTGCGGCGGTTCATTACACATCCGCTTGACGTGCGGAAGGTCAGGAACTTGTCAGAATACATGAAAATTTATGCATTTTTTCATCGAACCATGTCAAATCAGTCATTGACAACTCGCCCGTCCAGCGATATAATAATCACAAATATTGCACAAAGCGATGACAGAGGAAAGTAATCGTTCCACGTGCGGCTTTCAGGGAGTGTCCGGCATGACTGGAAACGGACGCAGACGCCGGTACGATGAAGTTCCCTCCTGAGCTGCGGCGCTGAACCCTATCGAATTAGGCGCTGACGGATTTCCTCCGTTACAGGGATAGGATATATTTGTATCCGAAAAAGTGCGGCATTATGATGCCGAATGTGGGTGGTACCGCGGAACCGTTTGTCTTTCGTCCCTCTTTGTGGATGAAGGGCTTTTTTTATACCCATTCTGCCGTGACAAACAGCAAATACCACCTATATAAAGGAGATACACAACATGATCATCATTATGAAGCAGGGCACGACCCACGAACACGTTGAGGAGCTGTCCCAGCATATCGAGCGCTGGAACGTAAAGGCAAACCCGATCTACGGCGAGGGCACTATCGTTATCGGTCTGGTCGGCGACACCGGCGCTGTTGACAAGGACGCACTCATGCTTGACCCGCAGGTTGAGAACATCATCAAGGTGCAGGAGCCGTTCAAGCTGGCAAACCGCAAGTTCCATCCGGACAACTCTGTCGTTGAGATTGCACCGGGCGTTGTTGTCGGCGGCAAGAAGCTGGTCGTTATGGCAGGTCCGTGCTCTGTCGAAAGCGAGGAGCAGATCATCGACGTGGCTAAGCATGTGCAGGCGGACGGCGCTACCGTTCTCCGCGGCGGTGCGTGGAAGCCGCGTTCTTCCCCGTACTCCTTCCAGGGTCTGAAGGCTGAGGGTCTGGACTTGCTGCACAAGGCGCATGAGGCAACCGGTCTGCCGGTTGTTACCGAGATCACCAATCCGGCGCACATCGACATCTTCATGGACAAGTGCGACTGCTTCCAGGTCGGCGCACGCAATATGCAGAACTTTGAGCTGCTGAAAGAACTCGGCCAGACCCGCAAGCCGATCCTGCTCAAGCGCGGCTTCGCAAACACCATGGAGGAGTTCCTGATGAGCGCCGAGTACATCATGGCGGGCGGCAACGAGAACGTTATCCTCTGCGAGCGCGGCATTCGCACCTACGAGAAGTACACCCGCAACACGCTTGATATTTCCGCCGTTCCGGTGCTCAAGCGCATGAGCCATCTGCCGGTCGTCGTTGATCCGTCCCATGCAGGCGGCATTTACTGGATGGTCGAGCCGCTGGCAAAGGCTGCTGTTGCAGCCGGCGCAGACGGTCTGATGATTGAGGTTCACAACGATCCTGCACACGCTCTGTCCGACGGTGCACAGTCGCTGACCTACGATTCGTTCCACCACACCATGAACGCACTGCGCGCTGTTGCAGCGGCAGTTGACCGCGAGATTTAATTCTATTATAATAAGTAAAAACTGAGGTCTGAGAGTGAAGAGCTTCTAATAGAGTGGAGAGTGAGGAGTGAAGAGTGAAGATGTGGTATCGCGCAGTGCGCGATGATTAAATAAGACGCGAAGCGTCACCTTATCTCCACTCTCAACTCTACACTCTTCACTCTCTGCATAGGCTCTTCACTCTTTCTCTAAATATCTCTATCTAACAAGGGGTTGTCTAAATTGGCAGAAACGCTGAGTCTGACGGGCGCGAACGGCGTGTCCGAAATTCATATCGAAACCGGATTGCTGGACCACGCGGGCACGGTAATCCTCGAAACCTTTTCGCCCAGCCGCGTGCATATCGTGTCGGATTCAACGGTAGCGCCGCTGTATCTCGAGAAGCTGGAAAAGCAGTTCTCCCTGCCGGTGACGCACACGGTTATTCCCGCCGGTGAGGAGCACAAGCAGCTTTCCACGGTTGAGGGCATTTACCATGATCTGCTGGCCGCCGGCATGACCCGCAAGGATTTGATTATCGCGCTCGGCGGCGGTGTTGTCGGCGACATCACCGGCTTTGCGGCGGCGACCTTCCTGCGCGGCGTATCACTGTGCCAGATTCCGACCACGCTGCTCGCGCAGGTGGATTCCTCGGTCGGCGGCAAGACCGGCGTGGATCTGCCCGAGGGCAAAAACCTCGTCGGCGCGTTCTATCAGCCGCGGCTCGTGCTCATCGACCCGAACGTGCTCGCTTCCCTGCCGGACAGCACCTTTGCGGACGGCATGGCCGAGGTCGTCAAGTACGGCTACATTTCCAACCGGGAAATCCTGACGATGGTTTCTCAGTCGGACTACAAGACGAATATTGAAAATATCATTTACGAGTGCGTTAAGATCAAGCGTGATGTAGTTGCCATCGACGAGCACGACACCGGTCTGCGCATGATCCTCAACTTTGGACACACCATCGGACATGCGGCGGAAAAGCTGGGCAATTACACCGACCTCACCCACGGTCAGGCAGTGGCGATCGGCATGGTGGCAGCGATGCGGCTGTCCGCTCTGCTGGGCAACGAGGATTTGACAGCGCCGCTCATCGACCTGTTGAAGCACATCGGTCTGCCGACCGAGCTGAAATACGACCGCGAGTCCATCTTTAATGCTCTGCTGTCGGACAAAAAGAAATTCGGTGCAACGGTCAACTTTATCCTCGTGCGCGAAGCCGGTCGGGCGGAAATTACGCCGATTGACGCAGAAAAGCTGCACGAATACGTTCTGAAGCTGTAAGGAGGGAGCAGCATGGGTTCTACCTGGGGCAATGCAATTAAAATTTCCATTTTCGGTGAATCGCATGGCACGGGCATCGGCGTTGTGAT
Source organism: Butyricicoccus sp. (assembly GCF_977037065.1). NCBI lineage: Bacteria > Bacillati > Bacillota > Clostridia > Eubacteriales > Butyricicoccaceae > Butyricicoccus > Butyricicoccus sp. The sequence goes on from NZ_CDRQNY010000011.1 coordinate 25,043, forward strand.
CGACGGATTCCCGTCCGGCGTTATGTATGACGAGGCGTTTGTCCTGCGCGAGATGGAGCGCCGCGCACCGGGCCGCAACAAGCAGTCCACCGCGCGCAAGGAGCCGGACAAGCCGGAAATCCAGTCCGGTATCTACAACGGCAAAACGACCGGCACGCCCATCTGTGCCGTCATCCGCAACACCAATCAGCGCTCGAACGACTACGCCGAACTGGCGGCGCAGCCGCGTCCCGGCCACGCAGACTACACGGGTATGCTGCGCTACGATTCCTGCAATGACCCGCGCGGCGGCGGCCATTTCTCCGGCCGACTGACGGCTCCGCTGGTGTTTGCCGGTGCGCTGTGCAAGCTGTGGCTCAAGGAACAGGGCGTGACGGTCGGCGCGCACATCCAGTCCATCGCTCAGATTCAGGATATGCCGTTCGACGATGTGGAAGTTACCGCCGAGCAGCTGGATGCGCTGCGGAACGCCGAATACCCGGTGAACAATCCGCGTGCGCTCGAGGCCATGCTGGCCGCTATCGAGGAAGCGCGTGAGGAACAGGATTCGGTCGGCGGCGTCATCGAGTGCGCAGCGGTCGGCCTGCCGGCCGGTATCGGCAGCCCGATGCTCGACAGCGTGGAGAGCCGCCTGTCCTCTATCCTGTTCGGCGTGCCCGCCGTCAAGGGCGTGGAGTTCGGCGCAGGCTTTGCCTTCGCTGCGCTGCGCGGCTCACACGCAAACGACCCGTTTTATGAGGAAAACGGGGTTGTCAAGACCGAAACCAACAACAACGGCGGCATCCTTGGCGGCATCACGAGCGGCATGCCGCTCATCGTACGCGCGTGCATCAAGCCTACGCCGTCCATCGGCATGGTGCAGGATACGCTCAACATCCGCACCGGCAAGATCGAGCCGCTGTCCATCCACGGACGGCACGACCCGTGCATCGTCACCCGCGCCGCGCCGGTGGTCGAGGCCGCCTGTGCCGTTGCACTGGCAGATCTTCTGAGGGAGGCGAAGGGTTATCATGCGTAAACTTCCCGAAATCCGTCAGGATATCAACCGCGTGGACTCCGCTATCCGAGAGCTGTTCCTGCTGCGTATGTCGCTGGCTCTCGAGGTCGCAAAGACCAAGGCCCAGTCGGATGATAAAATCTACAAGCCGGACCGCGAAGCGGAAATCGTTGAGAAGCGCTCCGCCGGTATGGAGGAGGAGCTGCAGCTCAAGTACGTTTCCCTGCTGCAGAGCATGATCCGCGCGAGCCGTGAGTATCAGTACAGTGAAATTCTGCGTCAGGCGCCGGAAAAGTTCCCATTTAAGCCAAATGAATCGCTTATCGAGCCGAAAACTGTGTTCTATCAGGGGGGTCCGGGTGCGTATCAGGAGCTGGCCGCGCGGGCGCTGTTCCCGAGCTGCGAACCGCAGAACGTACCCACCTGGGAGCAGGTTTTCCAGTCCGTCCGCGACGGCAAGGCCGATATCGGCGTTGTGCCGGTCGAGAACACGACGGCAGGCACGGTCAGCGAAGTCTATGACCTGCTGCTCGACTACGACCTGTACATCAACCGCTCGTACATCAAGAAAATCTCGCACTGTCTGGCGGCGGTGCCCGGCACAAAGCTCGAGGATGTCAAGCGTGTCTGCTCGCATCCGCATGCGCTGCCGCAGTGCCACAGCTTCATTTCCGCGCACGATCTGGAGGCCATCGAGGTGGCGAACACCGCCATTGCGGCGCAGAACGTGCAGAAAAAGGGCGACAAGAGCCTTGCTGCCATCTGCTCGCAGGAGGCGGCTGTGCGCTACGGCCTCGACATCCTCGCGGAGGGCATCAACGACATGAAGCACAACGAAACGCGCTTCATCGCCGTCAGCAGAACGCTGACCTGCCAGCCTGAGGACAACCGTATCGAGATCGCGTTCCACATCCCGAACGCGTCCGGTACGCTCATCACCGTGCTGGACACCATCGCGCACTACGGCATCGACATGACCGAAATCCACTCGCGTCCGCTCAAGGACAGCCCGTGGTGCTATGTGTTCTATGTCGATTTCACCGGCAACATGCGCGACCATGCGGTGCAGTCCCTGCTGTATCAGCTTCATGAGGAGCTTCCCTATATCAAAGTAATCGGCAGCTATTGCGTGCCTAACGAATAAAAGGAGTACAAACCCATGCAAATTCAACCCTGCGGCCCTTTGCGCGGTGAAATTACCGTGCCGGGCGACAAATCCATCTCGCACCGTGCCGTTATGCTCGGCGCACTTGCCAACGGCACCACCCACATCACCGGCTTTCTGATGGGCGAGGACTGCCTGTCCACCATTGACTGCTTCCGCAAGATGGGTGTCGAGATCAACATCACCGACGACGAGGTTATCGTGGAAGGCGTTGGTCTGCACGGTCTCGAAGCGCCGTCGGAAGCGCTGTACACCGGCAACTCCGGCACGACCACCCGCCTGCTGTGCGGCATTCTGGCCGGTCAGCCGTTCACCGTTACCATGAGCGGCGACCCGTCCATCCAGAAGCGCCCGATGGGCCGCGTGATGAAGCCGCTGCGTGAAATGGGCGCGTCCATTGAGGGCAAGAACGACAATTTCTGCCCGCTGACCCTGTTCCCGAGCGAGCTGCACGGTATTGAATACCGTCTGCCGGTAGCATCCGCTCAGCTGAAGAGCGCCATCCTGCTGGCAGGTCTGTACGCCGAGGGTCAGACGACCGTTATCGAGCCGGCTCCCTCCCGCGACCACACCGAGCGCATGTTCCGCGCACTCGGCGTTGAGATTGAGACCAGCGGCAGCACCATCACGCTCGACCCGCCGGAGGATCTCCATGCGGTCGATATTGCCGTTCCGGGCGACATTTCCTCGGCGGCGTTCTTCCTCGTTGCCGGTGCGATCATTCCGGGCAGTGAGCTGACGATTAAAAACGTGGGCGTCAACCCGACCCGCACGGGCGTTCTGGACGTTCTGCGCGACATGGGCGCGGACATCACCGAGTCGAACTTCCGCGATGAGGCCGAGCCGATGTGCGACCTGACCGTCAAGTACAGCAAGCTACACGGCGTGGAGGTCGGCGGCGCTATCATCCCGCGTCTGATCGACGAGCTGCCGGTTATCGCGGTAGCCGCTGCATTCGCTGAGGGCGAGACCGTTATCCGCGACGCGCAGGAGCTCAAGGTCAAGGAGTCCAACCGCATTGCCGCTATGGTCACCGAGCTGACCAAGGCAGGCGTGGACGTTGAGGAGACCGATGACGGCATGATCGTTCACGGCGGTGCCAAACCACACGGCGCATCCTTCGAGACCTATAAGGACCACCGCATTGCGATGAGCCTTGCCGTGCTCGGTCTGGCAGCCGAGGGCGCAAGCCGCATTGACAAGCCGGAGGTCGTTGCCATCTCCTACCCCGATTTCTTCAACACCCTCGAACGTCTGGGGGACTGAGTTATGCTGCTTTCCATGGACGAATTTCGCGCTTTCGAGCCGAAAAAGACCACCTACGCCCTGTTTGGCTGGCCGCTCGGCCACACGATGAGCCCGGAGCTGCACGCGCAGCTGTTCGAGGCCTCCGGTCAGGACGCGGACTACATCGGCGTTGCCGTGCCGCCCGAGGATTTACCGGAAGCGTTCGAGTTGGCCAAGCGCAAGCTCGGCGGCATCAACTGCACGATTCCGCACAAAAAGGCTGTCATCCCCCTGCTCGATGAGATTGACACTGCTGCCCGCGACCTGCACTCGGTCAACACAGTCCGCTTTGCGGACGGCAAGGCGACCGGCTTCAACACGGATATCCTCGGCTTTGCGGAGTCGCTGAACCGTGACGGCGTATCGCTCCAGGGTAAAAAGGTGCTGCTGCTCGGCTATGGCGGCGCGGCTTCCGTGATGGCATACCACTGCGTGACGCAGGGCGCGTACCTAATCATCACGGGACGCAACCTCGAGAAGGCGGAGGCCCTGCAGAAGCAGCTGACCGATGCCGTTCCGGGCGCACGCATTTCCGTGTTCAGCCGCCGGCACATTCCGCGCGATATTCATATCGTGCTCAATTCCACGCCGGTGGGCATGTACCCGAAGGAAAACGCGGCTCCGCTGCATTATCTGCCGCACAAGACCGAGTATGTGTTCGATGCAATCTACAATCCGCCGGTGACCTCGACCATGAAGCTCGCCAATCCGCGCAAGACCAAAACACGCGACGGACTGTTCATGCTGGTCATGCAGGCGGCGCATGCGCAGACCATCTGGACCGGCGTGACCTTCAAGCCGCAGGCATGCGAAACCATTCTGCGCCGCACCTACGGCAAAATGGCGGTCAAGCGTCTGCACGAGAAGCATGGCAAGAAAAATCTGGTGCTGTGCGGCTTTATGGGCAGCGGCAAGACCACCATCGGCCGTAAGCTGGCGCGTCTGACCGGACTGGAATTTATTGATGCGGACATCTACCTTGAGGCGAAGGAAGGCAAGAAAATCTCCGAGATTTTCGCTGAAAAGGGCGAAGCCTATTTCCGCGACCGCGAGACCGCGTATATTAAAGAGCTGTCTCAGAGAGACGGCATTGTGCTTGCGCTCGGCGGCGGCTCTGTCCTCCGTCCGGAGAATGTGGCGGCTGTCAAGGAGACCGGTCTGCTCATCTTGCTCGACACACCGTTCTACCGCATTATGAAGAACCTTTCCTATTCCACGAATCGCCCGCTGCTCAATAAGCCGGACAAGCAGGCGGAAACACACCGCCTGTACAATGCGCGCAAGGCGCTCTACCATCGAGTGGCCGATATCGCGGTGCGCAGTCCCAAGCTGTCCGAGGTTCTGGAAAAAGTAGTAAAAAGCGTGTAAAGCACTGGACAAATCCACCAGATGCGTTTACAATTAGGGACATACTGAAAAGTATGTCCCTTTTTCACACCCGCAATAAAAGGAGGAACTCAAGGATTATGAGAACATCAGTCAAACGTCCCTATCGCCTGATTGCAGCCGCGCTTGCCGCTCTGCAGCTATGCGCAGGCGCTGCCGGAGCCGTTTTCGACAACAGCTTCAGCTACACCTACTCCCTCGGCAGCGGTCTGCAGTACAGCCGCACCGAGGGCAAAGACAGTGCCGGTCTGCAACGCGCGAACGTGCTGACGTACTCGCCGAACACCGGTGTAACGCCCCTCATGGTCTACGCCGATGAACAGCTGTACGGCAGCAAGGCCACCATCACAAATGCGGTGAAATATCTGCAGAACCAGGGAAAAACCGTGCTTGGCGGCATGAATGCAGACTTTTTCGTTATGTCTACCGGCATTCCGATCGGTCTGGTCATCGACAGCGGCGAGCTCATTTCGTCCGATGCCTGGCAGTATGCGGTCGGCTTCAAGCAGGACGGCACAGCCGTCCTCGGCCGCCCGACTATGGGCATCCGCGTGAGCGGCAAGAGCGGCACGGTCAACGTATCTTACTTCAATAAGACGCGCACGACGGCTGGCGCGTACCTGCTCGATCACAACTACGATGACTCGACGCACTTTGCAGCCAAGGGCACGAGCATTATCCTCGAGCGCGTGGATGATACACCGGTCAAGGTCAACGGCTCGGTCAAGCTCAAGGTCGTGAACAAGGGCACGGGCAGCAGTCCCATTACGATCACAAAAAACCAGATGGTGCTCACCAAGTCGGATGGCGCAAATGTGCCCTCGTGGGTGGATTTCGAGATTGGCGAAGAAGTCACGCTGTCCATCGCAGCGAACGACAGCAGCTGGAGCGACGTGCAGTATGCGGTCGGCGGTAAGCTGCTGATGGACAACAGCACGATCACGACCGACGGCATCGACGCAGGCTCGACCCGCAGAGCACGCAGCGCAGTCGGCGTGAAGGCGGACGGCACGGTTGTTCTGTACGAAATCGACGGCAACCAGTCCTCGTACAGCGTCGGCCTGACGGCGGCAGAACTCGGTCAGGAGCTGAAGGAGCTCGGCTGTGTCCGCGCCATCTGTCTGGATGGCGGCGGCTCCTCCGCAATGGCGGTCCGCAATCCCGGCGAGAGCACAGCAGCTTTGATCTCCCAGCCGTCGGACGGCTCGCAGCGCGCGTGCGCCAACTACATTTTCTTTGTCAACAACATCGCGTCGGACGGTGTGACGGCTCATGCTGTGCTCACGCCCAGTCACCGCTATGTGCTCCCGGGCGGAAGTACCTGGTTCTCGGTCAAGGGTGCAGATGCGTCTTACGCCTCGGCAGACGCACCGACCGACCTCAGCTACACGGTGAATGATGAACTGGGCACGGTCTCTGGCCAAACCTTCACCGCGGGCAGCAAGGCCGGACGTGCGGCCATTACCGGCTCAAACGGCACGATTTCCGGCTCGATGAACGTGTGCATCACCACCGGTGTAGACTCGATCGCACTGCAGAGCGGCGGCAAAGCGCTCAGCTCTATCTCGGTCAAACCGGGCCAGAGCATCAACGTAGATGCGCTCGCGTATCACCTCGGTCATACGATGGGAGCTGCGGATTCCTGCTTCAAGTGGAGCGTGTCCGGCGATGTCGGTGCGGTAAATGCGGACGGCGTGTTCACTGCGGGCAGCCGGATGGCCTCCGGCACGCTCACCTGCTCGTATGGCAGCGTAAGCAAGTCCATTCCGATCAATGTCGGTATGGGCGATGCGCAGAGCGCTTACACCGTTGCGGATTTTGAAAACGGTCTGAACGATCTGACCGCATCGGACGGCGTGACGCTCTCGCGGGTGACGGATTACACCTCGGTGGCGCGCGGCACCGGTTCGCTCAAGGCGATGTGGAACGGCACCGGTACGGACGGCTTTACGATTTCCGTTCCGGCGGCTGATGCTTCGAGCATGAAGCACCTGACACTGTGGGCGCACAGCAGGAACACGGCAGGCACGCTCACGGCGGTGTTTGCCGACGCGGAAGGCAATGAGCTGACCGCTCCCCTGTCCGCTGCAACCGGCAACAGCTGGAAACAGCTGACGGCAAGCGTGCCGGACGGCGCACAGCAGTTCACCGGTCTGCGGTTTGACAAATCCGGCGCAGGCTCCGGCGGCTCGGCGCTGTACCTCGACCAGATCGTACTGAGCGCAGATCATGCGGTGACGAATACAGATGCGCCGTCGGTCAAGCTGAATACGACCTCGGCAACGGTCAGCATCGGCACAAATGCCGCGCTTTCCGGCACTGCCACCATGGAAAATGGCAAATATCCGGTCCGCGCAAGCAATATTGCGGTCAAGGTGGACGGCAAAGCCGTTTCCGGTGCAGCTGTGATGAGCGGCTCGACCATGACCATTACAACCGGCACGCTGTCTGCCGGTACGCATACCGTGACTGCCGACGTGTCCGATGATGCAGGCAACCGCACGCGCGTTTGTGCGACCGTAACCGCCGGTTCGGCATCCAACGTGTTCGCGGATACCGCGTCGCACTGGGCGAACGGCTACGCTTCCCTGCTGAGCGCACGCGGCATCATGAAGGGCGAAACCGCAAACGGCAGCACCTATTTTCGCCCGAACCGCAACCTGACTCGTCAGGAATTCGCGGTGACGATGGCGCGTCTGCTGAATCTGGATACCTCCAGCACCTCCGGCACGCTCGGCTTTGCTGATGAGGACAGCATCCCGAGTTGGGCACGCGGCGCAGTTGCCGCAGTTTCGCGTGCGAACATTATGAACGGCTCGGGCAGCAACGGTAAGCTGTACTTCAACCCGCAGGCCACCATGACGCGCGCTGAGGTTATGACGGTCATCGGCCGCTGCCTGCCGCGCGGCTATGCGGCGGTCAGCCTGAATTATACGGACGCGTCCGTGATTCCGTCGTGGGCGACCGAGCAAGTCAAGACCTGCGTTTCCGCCGGTGTCATCGGCGGTTACTCGGATGCTACCATCCGACCGAACGGCAATATCACCCGCGGTGAGATTGCGAAAATTCTGGCTCTGTTCTAATAGCCGTCCCGGAACTGCAGTTTTACAACAGCAACACCCGTCAAGAAAAATCTTGACGGGTGTTTTCTTATGCCTTTTCAGTTTTCTTCGGAAGCAGCAAGCCAATCAACAGACCGACCGCAGCCGGCATCAGCCAGCCGAAGCCGAGTGCGTTCAGCGGCAGTGCCCGCAGCAGCGGCGACACGACCGGAATCGGGAATGCCGCGGCAATGCTCTGCACCGCAGTAAAGGCAATGCAGAGGCGGTAAACCGCACAGTGTTTCTCCGGCTTCGGGAGGAACGACAGTGCAATCAGTACGATAGCGACCGGATAAATCGCGTTCAGCACCGGTGTGGACAGACGGATAATACCCGCCAGACCGATATTCGAAATAATCATGCTGGCCGCAGCAAAGAACGCCGCAATGGCCGGATACGGAATACGCGGCAGCAGCTCATGGAAATACTGGCCAACGCAGGCAATCAGACCGACACAGGTATTGAAGCATGCAATGACGAAAATTGCGGCAAGCAGCACCTGCCCGACCGGACCAAACAGACCTCTGGCAATATTGCTCAGCGTGTCCGCGCCAGTCGAGCCGCCCGGCCATGCCGCGCCGGACAGTGCGCCAACGTGCGTCAGCATCGCGTAAACCAGAAGCAGCATTGCGCCTGCAATCCAGCCTGCACGGATGGTGCTGCGGCGCACCTGCTGTTCGTCCTCGATACCGTAATCCCGAATATTCAGCGCGATAACCGCGCCGAAATTGAGTGCCGCCAGCGTATCCATTGTCTGGTAGCCATTCAGAATGCCCGTCAGGCCCGGCAGCGAAGCGTAGTCTGCGGTCGGCACGCCGTAATGCTCTGCCACCGGATGAAACAGGCAGCCGAAAAACAGCACGAAAATCAGTACGATCAGCGTCGGACACAGAATGCGTCCGAGCCAGCTTGTCAGCTTTTCCGGGTGCAGTGCAACGAAAAACGCTGCCGCAAAGAACACGATAGAGTAAATCAGCTGCCGCATTGCATCTCCGCCAATGAGCGGCGCAAGCATTTGGAACGATGTGCTCGCCGTGCGCGGGATGGCCAGACACGGACCGATCGACAGGTAAACCAGCAGCGCAAATATCTGCGCAAATCGCGGATGCACACGCCCGGTCAGCTCGGACAGCCCGCCTGCACGCGCGACAGCGATCACGCCAATAACCGGCAGACCGATCGCGCTGACCGCAAAGCCGACAAAGGCCAGCCACGCGACAGTGCCCGCCTGTGCACCGAGATACGGCGGGAAAATCAGGTTTCCGGCGCCGAAAAACATAGAAAACAGCGTAAAACCTACCAGAAGCAGGCTTCTTCGGTTTAACTTTTGCATAGCAGTTCTCCCCTTCCTTTTGAATAGTGAAAGCGCCATCATCGCGGGACAATAGCGCTCGGGTTTGCATCCGGGTCAGATGCGTTTGCTCATTTTTTCGCTGTATTCTGCGCGGTAAGCCTCGAATGTGCCGTTATCGAGTGCGTCGCGGATTTCCTGCATGAGGTGGTTGTAGAACCACAGATTGTGCATGACGAGCAGCCGCTGTGACAGCATTTCACCGCTCTTGAGCAGGTGGCGCAGATAAGCGCGGCTGAACCGCTGACAGGTCGGGCACTGACAGCCTTCTTCAATCGGGCGGTCATCGGTCTGGTACTTGGCATTCATAATGTTCAGGATGCCGTTATGCGTGAACAGATGACCGTGACGCGCGTTGCGGGTCGGCATAACGCAGTCGAAGAAATCAATGCCGCGAGCGACACCTTCAATAATGTTGCTCGGTGTGCCGACACCCATCAGGTAGCGCGGCTTATGCTCGGGCGCATGCGGCAGAACAACATCGAGAATATGGTACATGACCTCGGTGCTTTCACCGACGGCAAGACCGCCGATGGCATAACCCGGCAGATCCAGCTCCGCAATTGCCTGCATATGCTCGATACGCAGGTCGTCATAAGTGCCGCCCTGATTGATACCGAACAGCATCTGGTGCGGGTTTACCGTATCCGGAAGCGTGTTCAGACGGTCAAGCTCGGTTTTACAGCGTTTGAGCCAGCGCGTGGTACGGTCAATGGAGTTTTTAACATACTCACGCGGCGCGGGATTTTCGATACACTCGTCGAACGCCATCGCAATATCCGAGCCAAGGTTGGACTGGATGCGCATGCTCTCCTCCGGTCCCATGAAAATCTTGCGGCCGTCAACGTGCGAGTGAAAGGTTACACCTTCCTCCTTGATTTTGCGCAGGGTCGCCAGCGAAAACACCTGAAATCCGCCGGAGTCGGTCAGCATCGGACCGTCCCAGCGCATGAATTTGTGCAGACCGCCCATCTGCTTGACGATCTGGTCGCCCGGACGGACGTGCAGATGATAGGTGTTGGACAGCTCAATCTGGCAGCCAAGCTCCTTGAGATCGAACGCGTCAACCGCACCCTTGATGGCACCCGCTGTGCCGACATTCTGGAATACCGGCGTCTGTACCACGCCATGTGCCGTGCAGAACTCGCCGCGACGGGCGCGGCCCTCGGTTTTGATTAGGTTAAATTTTCCGATTTCCATAATTCCCTCTTATCCTGTTTTATTAATACAAAAGCATCGAATCGCCGAACGAGAAGAAACGATATTCTTCCTTAATGGCTTCCTGATACGCGTTCATGACCATTTCTCGTGTTGCAAATGCCGAAATCAGCATCATCAGTGTGCTCTCCGGCAGATGGAAGTTGGTCACAAGATGATCGACTGCCTTGAATTTATAGCCCGGATAGATGAAAATATCCGTCCAGCCGGACTGTGCGCGCACGGTACCGTCGTCAGCCGCGATGGTCTCCAGCGTGCGGCTGGCTGTTGTGCCGACCGCCCAGATCTTGCCGCCTGCGGCACGCGTATCGTTGATGATCCCCGCGGTCTCTTCGTCCATGATATAATACTCGGAGTGCATGATGTGGTCGGTGATCTCATCCTCCTTGACCGGGCGGAACGTACCCAGACCGACATGCAGCGTCACGAACGCCAATTTTACTCCCTTGGCTTTCAGCGCGTCAAGCAGCTCGGTCGTGAAGTGCAGGCCGGCGGTCGGTGCAGCTGCAGATCCCGGTGTTTTGGAGTAAACCGTCTGGTAGCGTTCGGGATCATCCAGCTTTTCCTTGATATACGGCGGCAACGGCATGGTGCCGAGCTTGTCGAGGATTTCCAGGAAAATGCCCTCATAGTGGAAACGGATCAGGCGGTTGCCGTCCGGCTGAACCGCCTCAACGGTTGCGGTCAGCAGGCCGTCACCGAAGGTCAGCTCTACGCCGGTGCGGGTCTTTTTGCCCGGACGCGTCAGGCATTCCCACAGGCCGTCGCCCTTGTCAGTCAGCAGCAGCACCTCGATCGGCGTAACATGGCCGACAGCGTGGCCCATCAGCCGCGCCGGAATGACACGGGAATTGTTGAACACCATGCAGTCGCCCGGCTGCACGTACTCCAGCAGATCGCGGAAATGGCGGTGTGTCACCGAACCGTCCCTGCGGTCGAGCACCATCAGGCGGGACGCGTCGCGCTGCTCCAGCGGATGCTGGGCAATCAGGCGTTCGGGTAAATCAAAATAAAAATCGCTTTTCTTCATCACAAAGGCAAGGACGCTTTTAAAACAATATCGTCTTGAGCGCCCCTGCCGTTTTTCCTCCCTTGCGTGTTGATTTTACAGATTACTCGGCAATCTCAATGCCGGTAAAGTAGAATTTCAGAATCTGGTCATAGGTGAAGCCCTTCTGCGCCATTGCGTAAGCGCCCCACTGACTCATGCCGACGCTGTGTCCCCAGCCGGAGCCGTTGAACGTATAGCTGGTCGGATTGGTAACGGTCGGCGTGGTATTCGAGCCGGTATTGCCCGAATTACCGCTGTTTGCATCCTCGTCATCGCCGGAATAGTCGCTTGTGGTTTTGACGAGCACGGTGTTATCCTCAAAATCAACGTCGAAGCCGATCGCCTTGCCGATATCGCGCAGCTTGTAGTAGTTGTTGCCGTTGATGATGTAGCCGTCCAGTGTGATTTCCTCGCCGTCGAGCACAATCGTCGAGGTGGATTTGCCGATCTTCTCCACTGCCGTGGACGAATCCGCAAGCTCACCGCCAACGGTCTCATACGCCGTGCCGGAGGTCAGCAGAATGCGTTCATTCTCCTTATCCCAACGGACGTTGAACTGACCTTTAGTGCCGCTCAGCAGATAGGCAATATCGCGCAGCTTGAAATAATTGTTGCCATACTGCGTGCCGTTTACAATGTAATATCCCTGCGGAGATACGGTTTTGCCGTTGACCTTGACGTTATGCGTCGAAGCCTTGACCTGCAGACTGGTCTTGTTGCCCGAGCCGCCGACCGGCGTGATCGTGTAGCGAATGCTCTTGAGACCGAACACGGTGCGGACGCTGCTCCTGGAAATCGTAACCGACTTGCCGCTCGTATCCGTCACGGTGACTTCGTTTACGTTATCGGTTGCGGTGCGCTTTGTGACCTGCACATTTGCCACCTTGCCGATGGAATAGCCTGCGGCATTCACCTTCTGCTGAATCTCATCTGCGGTGAGCGTCACCGTCCATCTGTCCTTGTTCGGGTCCTCATACGGGTCAGCCTTGCCCTTGAGATACGCGTAATCGCCGCCCCAGACGTTCGCTGCGTCCTCGGTTGCGCCGCCGTCCGACGAATAAAAGTAACCGATGACCGAGCTGCCGTTGTACGACAGCGTTTCACCCTTGGTCGCATCTGCTGCCGCGTCAGAGGCCTCGGTTGCACGGTTGGCGCCCAGATACACCTGACAGTTCGTGGTGTTGCACAGATCGTACTCACTGCCGTGCTTGTGTGTGCCCAGTGCAAACGAACGAGCACAGACTGCCTGCGCCTTCTGTGCTTCGGCAGGCCAGTCCGGGTCGATCTCGTACGGCAGCACGCCCTTCACATAATCCTCCACACCCACATAGTTTATAACAGTGATGTTGCCGTTCGATGCGCGGCGGTACACAAAATCACCGTGCCACTTATAGCCCTTGAACCACGTCAGCGTGCTGTTCGGACGGATGGCGATATGGTCTGCACCCGCTGCGGACGTATACAGCACCGAGCCGCTGTCGGTATCGCTGACCTGAAAGGCATCGTTCACCAGCTTGACGGTCAGCGCACTGCTCGTGATCGACTTGCTGCCGGAGAACGCGGTGCCGCTGACGGTGCCGACCGTGTAGCCGGTCCTGTAGCCGCTGACATTTTCAAGCTGCGGCGCAGCAAAGGTGGAAGCGCCGCTGATCGTCAGACCGACACGCAGGCGTGTATCGCTGCTCGCTGCATGTGCCGGAACAGCACCGATGCAGGTGACCGTCATCACGGCACAAAGCAGCATGGATAACAGCTTTTTCATTTTTATCAACTCCTGTTTTATTTTTTATCCTTGTTTCGCCTTGTTCTTATTGACAAACTCAAGGGTATATTCTAAAATAAAAAGCGAAAGTATCAATACAGATAGAGGTGCGGTTTTCATCAGTACCGGTTGGAAGGGTCCGCAGACCCGATAATCACCCGGGAAAGGGACCTCCGCCGAAGCCGGTGCTTGTTGCGGAAAGGCCGTGCTGGACGCCGTCGGAAAATATCCCAGCGTCTGTCATCAGCGGAAACGCCGGTGGAGAGCTATTCTGTTTAGAGCGCAGCGGTTTGTTCCGCTCCCTCTATTATAGTATAGATCATACCGGTTTTTCAACCGGTATTTTTCTTTTGAGGTAACTCCGTACAATTCGTCTGCGACACTTTGCGGAAAATTGCTCTTGCCGAATCATCCGAAGTCGCCTCTGGATATTCTTTCTGTATGTTTTTCATCACATAATTTCTTTGTTAGAATACCTTTTGGAAGGATTTGATAAACATGAAGCAGTACAAAGTAGGCATCGTCGGCGCGACCGGTATGGTAGGTCAGCGCTTCACCCTGCTGCTGGAAAACCACCCGTGGTTCGACGTCGTAGCGCTCGCTGCATCCGGCCGAAACAAGGGCAAGACCTATGCCGAGGCTTGTGAGGGCCGCTGGAAGATGACCGTTCCGATGCCCGACAAGTACAAGGACATGGTTATGTATGATGCAACTGCCGACGCAGAGGAGATTGCCTCCAAGGTTGATTTCATCTTCTGCGCAGTAGATATGAAGAAGGACGAGATCCGCGCCCTTGAGGAGAAGTACGCAAAGCTCGAGTGCCCGGTTTGCTCCAACAACTCCGCTCACCGCGGTACCCCGGACGTTCCGATGATCATTCCGGAGATCAACGCTGACCATGCCGAGATCATTCCGGCACAGCGCAAGCGCCTGGGCACCAAGCGCGGCTTCATCGCCGTTAAGTCCAACTGCTCGATCCAGTCCTACGTTCCGGCGCTGTCCGCTCTGATGGACTTCGAGCCGACCGAGGTTTCCGTCTGCACCTATCAGGCAATCTCCGGTGCCGGCAAGACCTTTGAGACCTGGCCCGAGATGGTAGACAACGTTATTCCGTACATCGGCGGCGAGGAAGAGAAGAGCGAGAAGGAGCCGATGAAGATCTGGGGCCACATCGAGGGCGACCACATCGAGCCCGCGACCACTCCGGTTATTTCCGCACAGTGCCTGCGCGTTGCATGCTCTGACGGTCACATGGCTGCCGCTTCGGTCAAGTTTAAGAACAAGCCGAGCAAGGAAGTTATGATCGAGCGCTGGAACAACTTCAAGGGCCGCGCACAGGAACTGAACCTGCCGTCCGCTCCGGAGCACTACCTTACTTACTTTGAAGAGGATAACCGTCCGCAGACCAAGCTGGACCGCAACCTCGAGAATGGTATGGGTGTTTCCATCGGTCGTCTGCGTGAAGATACCATCTTTGATTACAAGTTTGTCAGCCTGTCGCACAACACTCTGCGCGGCGCAGCAGGCGGCGCTGTTCTGATGGCAGAGCTGCTTTGCGCCGAGGGCTACATGGACCGTTAAGGAGGTCACCGTTTTATTATGAAGAAGCCTGTTTTTACCGGTGCTGCGGTTGCTATTATCACGCCGTTCAAGTCCACCGGTGAGGTCGATTACGAAGAATTCGGCAAGATTATCGACCACCAGATTGCACACGGCACGGATGCCATTGTTGTCTGCGGCACCACCGGCGAGGCATCTACCCTGCACGATAAGGAGCACCGCGAAGCACTGGCATGGTGCTGTGAGTATGTCAACCACCGTGTTCCGGTCATTGCCGGCACGGGTTCCAACGACACCGCATACGCCATTGAGCTGACCAAGTTTGCAGCTGAATGCGGCGCAGATGCCGGTCTGTCGGTTACGCCGTACTATAACAAGACTACGCAGCGCGGTCTGATCGCACACTACACCGCAATCGCAGACTGCTGCGATCTGCCTGTCATTCTGTACAACGTACCGAGCCGCACCGGTGTATGCTTTACCGCCGACACGCTGTATGAGCTGTCCAAGCATCCGAACATCAATGGTCTCAAGGCCGCATCCGGCAATTTCAGCCTGCTGGCTGAGGCCATGGCTAAGTGCGGCGACAACCTGAATGTCTGGTCCGGCAACGACGACCAGATCGTTCCGCTGATGTCTCTCGGCGGCAAGGGTGTTATCTCGGTGCTGTCCAACGTAGCACCGCAGGTTGCACACGACATTACTCAGCTGTGCTTTGACAACCGTTATCCGGAGGCTGCTAAGCTGCAGCTGCAGTATCACGATCTGATCGATGCACTGTTCTGCGAAGTCAACCCGATTCCGGTCAAGAAGGCTATGGAGCTGCTCGGCTGGAAGGTCGGCGGTCTGCGTCTGCCGCTGGTTGAGCCGAGCGAGGAGCACATCGCGTACATCAAGCGCGAGCTGGAAAACGCCGGCTGCAAGATCTAAAGGAGCTATAAAAAGATGTTGAAAATTGCACTTTCCGGCTGCTGCGGTCGCATGGGCCATGTCATCAACGACATTGTCAGCGGCAGAGAAGGTATGGAGATCGTTGCGGGATTTGATATCAATACGGTGCAGTATGCAGATTTCCCGATTTTTGCCGATCCGTTTGAGTTTACCGGCGAATGCGATGTAATCATCGACTTCTCCAACGCCGCTTCTACCGAGCGCCTGCTCGATTACTGCGAGCAGCACGGCACGCCGGTCGTTATCTGCACCACGGGTCACTCTGCGGCGCAGCTGGACCGCATCCGTGCGGCTTCTGCAAAGATCGCGGTGTTCCGTTCGGGCAATATGTCGCTTGGCATCAACCTGATGAGCGAGCTGCTCAAGCAGTCCGCCGCTGTTCTGGGCGATAAGTACGACGTGGAGATCATCGAGAAGCACCACAACCAGAAGTTGGATGCTCCCTCGGGCACGGCCCTGATGCTGGCTGACGCAGTTGCGAGCGCACTCCCCTATGACGCGGAGTACGTTTACGACCGTCACGAGCGCCGCGAAAAGCGTCCGGCACACGAGATCGGTATCTCCGCCATCCGCGGCGGCACCATCGTCGGTGAACACAGCGTGCTGTTCTGCGGCCGCGATGAGATCATCGAGATTAAGCACACCGCCCTGTCCCGCGAGGTTTTCGCGGTCGGTGCGGTTGATGCAGCCGCTTTCATGGCCGAGCGCACCCAGCCGGGCATGTACGACATGAGCGACGTTATCGCATCCCACAAGTAAAGCAAAAGGGATTCTGTTTCTGACAGAATCCCTTTTTCATACAAAAACCGCTCTTGAAAGTTCGAGAGCGGTTTATTTTTATTCTACGCGGAGCTTTTCTACTTCGGCTTCGTTCGGCGTGACATACGCGGTCTGGTACACATGGTAGATGACCATGCCCGGCTTCGCGCCCGCAGGCTTTTTCACCTGGCGAACCGGCGTGTAATCCACCGGCACCAGAGAGGACGAGCGTCCGCGCGAATGGTACGCTGCGATCATGGCAGCCTCGGTCATGGCCTCATCAGTCGGCTCCCTGCCGTCCGTCACGAGGATAACGTGTGAGCCGTGAATCTTCTGTGTATGGAACCAGATATCGCTCTTGAACGCGGTTTTGAGCGTCAAAAGATCGTTCTGCAGATTGTTTTTTCCCGCAAACACGTCAAATCCGTCGCTCGTGCGATAATGGAACGGCTTGGCCTGCACCGGCTTGCCGCGCAGCTTCTTGTTGCGCGTCTGCTTGGCAGAGAGCACACCGGACTGCGTGAGCTCCTCGCGCAGCTGTGCAAGATCACGCTCGTTTTCGGCTTCGCTGAGAGCAGCGAGGACGCTTTCCAGATAATCCAGCTCGGCTGTGCCCTGTTCGATCTGCTGTGTGAGCACTTCCTCGGCGGTCTTGGCCTTGTTGTACAGCTTGAAATACTTCTGTGCGTTCTGCTGCGGCGTCAGGCGAACATCTAATGTGATTTCAACCTCCGGACAGCTTTCAGCGTAGTAATCGACCACTTTCGCCTTATTCATGCCCTTTTCCAGCTGGTACAGGTTCGCGGTGATGAGTTCACCGGTGCGCTTGTACTGCTCACGGTTGTGCGTAGCCGCGAGTTCCTTTTTCTGCGCCGCCAGCTTGCGGGCCACGCGGTCGCGGGCATTCGTGACCGTTTTGTGCAGGTCGCCGGTGCGGCGCTGCATCCGCTCAGCCTTACCTTTTTTCTCAAAGAAGGCTGCAAGCAGTGCACTGAAGCTGTCCGCCTGCGTGACATTCATCAGACCCTCATACTGCGTCACCGGCAGAAAGGTGAAGTCGAACACCGCACCGTCCTCGACCTTGGTCAGCAGGAAAGGCTTGGCTCGGTCATCCTCGACATACGACATGAAATCGTCGTACACCTTGCCGAGCTGCTGACGGTTCTCATCCGTCATGCGTGCGATCGGCTTGGCTGCGTCACCGGTCGCGCGGAAGGACAGTTCACGGCAGAGCAGCGGCGAAAAACCCAGAAGCTGACTGAGCAGCCAGCGGTCGAGTGTCTGCCCTTCTTCCGCCTGCGATGCGGCGGCGGCAAGTCCTGTGCCGGAAACCGTGAACGGGTCGTGCTTGTCCTGTGCGGGCGGCATGCGGTAAAACAGACCGGGCAAAACCTGCCGCTTGCCGGACAGGTCGCCGTCTACACGGCGCAGAGCGTCAATAATGCGGTTGTCCTCGCCGCACAGGATGACGTTGGAGTGCTTGCCCATCAGCTCGCAGATGAGGTGTTTTTTGCAGGGTACACCCATTTCATCCGTCGTATCCAGTTCGATGGTGAGCATACGCTCGACCGCCGGCTGGCTCACTGCCGCAATCTTTGCGCCCTGCACATGCTTGCGCAGCAGCATGCAGAACATCGGCGGCGCCGCCGGATTCTCTCGAGCCGCGTCAATGAAATGCACGCGCGGCGAGCCTGCCGCGATCGACAGCAGCAGTCGGCGCGGACCGCCCTGACCGCCGCGTGTCTGCAGCACGATTTCATCGCGGTCCGGCTGATAGACCTTCTCTACACGACAGCCTGCCAATACGTTATTGAGTTCATTTGTCACTGCCCGCAGGCAGATCGCATCTAATGGCATATCAATTCTTCCTTAAACAAATTGGATACAGTCCGCGTGCCGCTCGGAAACCTCGGTGAGAACCTGCGGGAATGCGGCTGTGATTTTATCGGCGAACACGGCCGCGACCGGATTTTCGGTCGGGAAGTGTCCCGCATCCACCAGCGACAGACCGATGGCCTGCGCACGCTGCATGAGATCGTAGCTGCAGTCGCCGATGACGAACGCCTGTGCGCCGCCTGCAGCGGCATAGTCCATCAGCTTGCCGCAGGCACCGCCGCCGACCGCTACGCGCGTGATCGGCTTGCCGCCGTCACAGAAGCGCACACCGCCCGCACGCAGGCATTCCTTGACATAGAGTGCAAATTCGCGCGGCTGCATTTCGCGCGGCAGATCGCCCACACGACCGAGCATGCCGTTCTCGCCTGCCTCCATGCTCACCACATTGGTGAGGAACAGCGCAGATGCGAGTGCGTCATTGACACCGCCCTCCGCACAGTCTGCGTTGGTATGCATGCAGATAATAGAAATGTCGTGCTTGATCGCGTAACGCAGCACTCGACCGGTCGTATCGTCCGATGTCACACGGCTGACTGAGGTGAAGATCGCCGGATGGTGTGCGACAACAAGCTGCACACCGCGCTCAGCCGCTTCCTGCACGACCGTTTCTGTCACATCGAGCGCACAAAGCACGCTCGTGACCTCCTGCGCGCGATCGCCGCACAGCAGGCCGACATTGTCCCAGCTTTCCGCCAGCTCGTAAGGAGCAAGGCCCTCCATAAATGTCAAAATATCCTGAACTGTCGTCATTTCAGTTCCTCCCTTGCAGATTGGATGCACTGCACCAGCGCACGCTGGTACGCGAGACGCTTGTTCTCCGATGCGCCCTGTTCCATGCCGTCCAGTGCCTTTTTCTCCCGCAGATAGAGCTGCTCAAGATAATCGGCAGCCCCCTCTGCACGCAGCAAGGCCGGAGAGACAGCACATTCGCTCAGCGGCATTTCCCGCTTCGGTGCACCGCCGCGCACGCTGAGAACGACGTAACGCCGTCTGTCCTCGCGGCACAGCGTTTCACGCTCGATGGCGTAGCCGTGCGCGTACAGCCACCGGCGCAGTTCAGCAATCATGGTCATCGGCTGGAGCAGCAGCAGGTGGTCACCTTTGCCGGTCCACGGTGCGGCAGTCAAAATCTCTGCGATGGTCTGGCCGCCCATGCCTGCGATCGTTACGGTGTCGCATTCCTCCGCCCGCACGGCCTCCAGTCCCGGCGCAAGCCGCAGAGACAGGGATACATTATGCTCTTTCGCATTGCGCTCCGCATGCGCCAGCGGTCCCGAACGGATATCCGAGCCGATAGCCGATGCAATATGCCCATCCAGCAGCAGTGAGATCGGCAGCTTGCCGTGATCCGTTCCGATATCCGCCAATCGAGCATTCTGCGGCACCAGAGCCGCCATACAGGCCAGCCGCGGTGTTAAAATCATACTTTCCATGTAAAACTCCAAAAAAACAGAGCCGGCAAACAATGCCAGCTCTAATTTTCTTACTCACTCGACTTATTCGCCCAGAAAAGCGTTGAGCTTGGCAACCAGTTCATCTGCATTGGTGCCGTGTACCATGCAGGCCTCCTCGATGCTCTCGCCCTGAGATGCCGGGCAGCCGAGGCAGTGCATGCCGATTTCCATAAAGAAACGAGCGGTCTCGATGTTCATATTCAGAACCTCACCAATGGTGGACTTCTTCGTAATAGCAGCCATGATAGTAGCCTCCTGTTGCTTTTTGTTTGTTTATAGTATACCGCAAAAATCCGTACTATTCAAGTAGTAAATAGTATTCCCTGTGAAATCGGTCGTCAAACTGCGTAAAACAGACAAATCATGTATTCACCGAGAAGTTCCCGCTGTGCGAATAATCTCCGGCTGCTGCGGAACTGCTTCATCCGGATTTTCGAGCAATGGCTGCATGAGGCTCCGGAGCACGCAAATCCGATGATACTCATACAAAAACAGAGCGTTTCACTGCTGTGAAGCGCTCTGTTTTCATTTTTTATTCCTGCAGCAAAAAAGCCGGCGCCTGCATTTTGCAGGCGCCGGCCTCATACATATCTGACACTTTTCCGCCTTCACGCTGATAGCACTTCTCTATTTTCCTACCACAAGAATACTGGAAGGACTGCCGGATTTTCCACGCGATGTGCCAGATACCGCCCGAGACGGATGCCGAGCAACCTCATCACGAGCAAATACAGTATGATAGCCGACACGAGTGCTGCCGCGAGGGCGGTCACGGTGTTATCAAACCGGCAGGCGAACGTCTGCGCGAAAAAGCGAGTCCACAGGTAAACCGCAGCGCCGCAGAGCAGCGGCACGCCGAACCGCCGGAAGGGTTTCAGGCGGAACGCTGTTCGCCGGTACAGGATGGCAAGGTTGACCGCAGCGGCGCTCGCTCCGGTCAAAAACATGGCAAGCAGGTAGCCGTAAATGCCGAGCGTTGGCCTTGCGCACCAGCGGTACAGCAACGCAAGCTGGCACAGTTCCGCAGAGATGGCGGTTGCCACGTTCCACCTTTGCAGACCGAGCGCATTGAGCAGGCTGCCGGTCGCCATCTGGTAGTAGGCCGCCACGGCTGCCGCGCCGAGCAGCGCGGCGTAGCCGCCGGTGAGTGGCTGGCGGAAAAACATCTCGCTCAGCTGCGGTGCCAGCGGCACGAGAACAGCAGTTGCCGGCATGCCGATGAGACCCACAGTCGTAACGGCACGGCCGGTCAAAACACGCACGCGTGCCTGCTCACCGACCGCCTGCGCTGCCGTAACGGCGGGCAGCAGCGCCGTGCAGACCGAGCTGACGAACGCGACCGGAAACAGCAGCAGCGGCATGGCCATGCCCGAGATCACGCCGAGCGCGGACAGCGCCTGCTCATAGTCCAGACCGGCGGCCATCAGCCTTTGCGGCAGCAAAACGGAGCCTGCCGAGCCGAGCATATTCCCGATCAGCGCCGAGGCCGATAATGGCGCGGCAATGCCGAAAAACTGACCGCAAAGTTCCTTATCCGGTCTTGTGAAGCGAATATACCGCATATTTCGTCGGAACAGCCGCGTGAGGAAAAGCGCGCTGAAAATCTCGCTGCACACCATGCCCGCGAAGATGAGCATGGCGATTCTGCCATAGTCGCCGCTGCCATATTCGTACAGCAGAAAGCTGACCGCGAATATGCGGATAAGCTGCTCACCGACCTCGGAGCAGGCCGTGTACTGCACCCTTTCCAGT
Organism: Butyricicoccus sp.; assembly: GCF_977037065.1. NCBI lineage: Bacteria > Bacillati > Bacillota > Clostridia > Eubacteriales > Butyricicoccaceae > Butyricicoccus > Butyricicoccus sp. Next base: position 46,733 of record NZ_CDRQNY010000011.1, read on the forward strand.
CCGATAAACAGTGATTTAAAAATATTTTCCACGCCGGTGAGTGCGAGACACAGCAGCATGTACGGAAACGCGCGCGCACAGCGTCCATCACCGAGCAGATTTGCAGCGATACTGCCGCCGCACAGCAGCACCACCGCTGTGCAGGCCGCACTCAGCGCAAAAAAGGCGCGGAACGCCAACCGCAAAACCGCGCCTAAGCGATGGCTCTCCCCTCTTGCTTCGCACGCCGCGCTCAGCCGCGAACACGCCGTTGTCACGCCGGACAGACAGCCTGCATTCAATACTAAATACACCGAATTGACCAGCCGATACACGCCCAGACCTTCCGCACCCGCAAAGCGGCTGAGCACCACGCGATAGACAAATCCGAGCACCTGCAGCAGCACATTTCCGCACGCGAGCACGCCTGCCGCGTATAAAATCGTTCCTTTTCTGACCCGCACAGCATGACCCCATTTCACGAAATTCTATGCGGATTTCGGATGGAATATGCGTACAAAACTCCCGCAGCAAACCGCCTGCTCTGTCCACGAGAATGCTTCTTTTTCCGCAGTTTTCCTCATTAAAAAAATCCCTGCACAGAATTCTCACTCTGTACAGGGATTTTTTACTTGCGTTTGCGCTTAGGCTTCTCCTCGATGCCGGTGGATACAATATAATTCTGCCGAAACTTATTCGGCGGCATACCGACGTTTTTGGTAAACTGCAGATTGAAATAGCTCTGCGTGTCATATCCCACCATCTCCGCGATACGCGTGATGGACAGGTCGGTCGTGATCAGCAGCGTCTGTGCTTCACCGATGCGGCGGCGCAGCAGATACTGCACGGGCGAATACCCGCTCATCTGCTTGAAAACATGCGATAAGTAATACGGACTGATGTGCAGCGCCTCACCCATGCTCTGCAGCGTGATCGGCTCCATATAATGCTTGTCAATATATTCCTTAATCCGTCTGCCGAGAATGTGCGGCTCCTCCAGCGGCTTTTCCGACTCCGCGTGAGAACCGGCGGTGACCGTCAGCACCGACATCAGCAGCGCGTGCATCAGCGAACTGCAGAACAACTCAGCATTCGGCTCGCCTGCCGACAGGGTGCGGAACATCATTTCAAACAGGCAGTGCAGATCAGCGAAATACTTGCCGGTCGGGAATACATAGCCCGCATCATCCGGAATGAGTGCGTTTTCGCGCAGACCGGGCATATGCAGCCCGCCGACGGCAATGCAGTAGCTGCCGACCTCCATATCCGGACCGGAAACCTCGTCGTGCACCACGCCTGCGTTGTATACGAGCAGATCACCCGGCTTGATGATGACTTTTTTATCGTGAATCAGGTATTCGCTTGAACCGCTGCAAATGAGAATCAGCTCGACAAAATCCTCATGCGCATGCATGACACGCGGATGCGCGCTGGCATCCGGTCGGATTTCACTGACGTAAAGCAGCTTCGGCTGATTCTCGCCCGCAAAAATTGATTTAACTTCCTTCTCTACAAAGCACTGTACGTTCAGGCTTGCCTTCGGCATAGTTTTTTGCAGCTCCTCTCTTTCTCTGACGGTGATTTTACTCTTATAAAAGTATAGCACACGGATCCGTTGTGCGCTAGCACATATTTGCTTTTGCAGACCGCCGTATATCGTGCTTTTTTGCGGTCGGGCTGAGAATAATTATAGATTCTTGCTATTCGCAGATTCTTGTTTTTTGTTCTCGCTTATTTATAGTATAGCATATCCGACCGAGAATCCTGCGTGTGCTTCTCTGCGGGTTTTCGACCTTCGCAAACCTGCCGATTCGCCGGTCTCCGACCGCCAAAAAGCAGGATTTATAAAAACAAGCGCACAGCCTCAAACCCGCTCCGAAAAAATACTGTGCATTTTTACCGCCGCTTTTACCTCTAATATATTATATATATGGGATTTTCGGGTGTCCGAAAAAAGTTTCCGTTTTTTGAATCAAGCCAAGAATCTAAAAGAAACCGTTCGCCATATCTGCTAAACTATAAGCACAAAGAGAAGAAAGAATCTCACAGCTCAGTTGTGAGATACAACAAGAATGAAAGGATGAAGCATTATGTTAGATCCCAAAAAGGTTAAAATCGGTATCGCGCCTATTGCATGGACCGAGGACGACATGCCGGAGATGGGTGCTGAAAACAGCTTCCTGCAGACGATCAGTGAAATCGCTCTGACCGGTTATGTTGGCACCGAGATCGGCTGCCAGTTCCCGCGTGATCCGGCGATTCTGAATAAGGAGTTTGGCCGCCGCGGTATTTCCGCCATCACCGGCTGGATCAGCACCTACTTAAATGAACTGCCGATGTGGCAGAACGAGCGTGCGTTCGTTGACCACATGAACTTCCTGAAGTCGATCGGTGCTACGATTATCAACACATCCGATCAGTCGTTCTCCATTCAGCATCAGTGGAACACTCCGCTTTCCAACAAGAAGGTGCTGAACGACGATGAGTGGGAGGTACTGACCAAGGGTCTGGATCACCTCGGCAAGATCGCTTATGACAGCGGCATGAAGATCGTGTACCATCATCACATGACGACTACCGTGCAGAAGACCGACGAAATCGACCGTATGCTCGCTATGACTGACCCGAAGTACGTCAGCATGATTTACGATACCGGTCATCTCACCTTCTCCGGCGAGGACCCGATCGAAATTCTCAAGAAGCACCACGACCGCATCGGTCATGTCCATCTCAAAAATGTCCGCAAGCCTGCAATGGACAAGTGCTACGCCGAGAACAAGAGCTTCCTGCGCTCGATTCCGGAAGGCGTGTTCACCGTTCCCGGCGACCCGGAAGGCTGCGTAGACTTCCCAACCGTATTCAAGCTGCTCGACGAGTACAACTACGAGGGCTGGCTGGTCGTAGAGGCTGAGCAGGATCCAGCTATCGCAAATCCGCTCGAGTACGCCCGCATGGCCCGCGCGTATGTCAAGGAGCACACCGGACTCTAATCCGCCGTTTTGCACACGATCCCAAACTGTTAAGCTGACAACTGAATACGGATGTCTTCTTATCGGTTTACAAGAATACCGGTTCAAAAGAAGGAAACTCGGAAAAAGAAAGGAAAAGTACTCTTATGCAAAAGTTACTGGCAACCGTTCTGACTGGCACCATGTTATTCAGCCTCGCAGCATGCAGCGGCAGCAACACCCCCTCTTCTTCCGGAGATTCTGCCGATGGTAGCAAGAATCTTTCTATCAGCGTAATTCTGAAAACCACGGCTTCTGAGTACTGGCGCTATGTTGTTGCCGGTGCCGAAGCCTACGGAACCGAAAATTCCAATGTAAAGGTCGATGTCAAGGGTGCTACTTCGGAAACTGCTTACGATGAGCAGCAGAATATCATCGAAACCGACCTGAACTCCGGTGCTTACGATGCTTATGTTATCGCACCGCTGCAGTCCGATGTTGCAGCTACTCTGATCAAGGGACAGACCAAGCCGATCATCAATCTGGACACCCGCATTGATGCACCGGAGATTCTCTCCTTCGTAGGTCTCGATCAGGAAAATGCGGCCGAATTCGGCGGCGAAGCCGCTGTAAAGGCCGCCAAAGAGGCCGGCTGGACCGAACTGAAGGCAATCGCCATCTCGGGTGTACAGGGCGACAACACCGCAACCGCACGTCTAAACGGCTATCGCACCGGTATCACCAATGCAGGCGGCACCTTTCTGGATAACGAAATTCAGTACGCGGATGCTGTGGCGGATAAGGCCGCCAACTCGATGGAAGCGATTATCCAGAACCATCCAGAAGGCATTGCGATGATTGTCTGCAACAACGACGACATGGCCATGGCCGCTGCCCGCGCAGCAGAGAGCCATCCAGCTTATGCCAACACGGTCTTTGTCGGCTTTGACGGCACCAAGTCTGCCTGCGATTCTCTGCTGCAGGGCGGCGAAACGCTTTCCGTTTCCTATAACTGCTACGACCTCGGCTACAAGGCTGTAGAGGCTGCTGTTGCCGCTGCAAACGGCGAAAAGGTCGACGAAGTCATTTCCGTAGATGCAAGCATCCTGACGAAGGACAATGCACAGGAGCGTCTGGATTATCTGAACAAGCTGTTGGGTTAATCTATAATTCTATTCACATTCACTATATTTTTCAAAGGAGATCGATGATTATGAAAAAGCTGAAGATCGGTATCATCGGTGTAGGCCGTCTGGGTTATGAGCACGCCTGCAACATTGCAAACCGCGTTCCGGGTTCGAAGCTGGTAGCTATCGCAGACGCAAACTTCGACCGCGCAAAGCAGGTCGCTGAAGAACTGGGCGTAACCGCCGTTTACAACGACCCGAAGGATCTGTGCGCTGACCCGAACGTTGAGGCCGTTGCCATCATCACCAACACCGCTTCTCACGTTGAGATGATCAAGATTGCGATGGACGCAGGCAAGCACGTTTTCTGCGAGAAGCCGCTGGCTGACACGGTTGAAAAGTGCAAAGAGGCCGAGGCCATCATCGCGGCTCACCCGGAGCTGACCTTTATGCTGGGCTTCATGCGCCGCTATGACCACTCCTATCAGGTAGCTAAGAAGAAGATGGAGAACGGCGATATCGGTGATGTTATTCTGGTTCGCTGCTACTCGCAGGACCCGATCTCCATCATTGAGGGCACCCTGGAGTACGCTCCGCGCTCCGGCGGTCAGTTCATCGATATGTCCATCCATGATTTCGACCTGATTCGCTGGCTGACCGGCTCCGAGGTCAAGGAGCTGTGGGCTACCGGCGGCTGCTACGAGTTCAAGCAGTACAAGGACTGGGACGACGGCGACAACGTTTCCGGCCTGATGAAGATGGAAAACGATGCTATGGCATTCTTCTTTGCCGGTCGTGCAGCAGCACACGGCTCTCATGTTGAGACCGAAATCGTTGGTACCCGCGGCACCCTGCGTATCGCATCCGTTCCGACCGACTCTCTCGTAGAGGTTATGAGCCAGCACGGCGTCTGCCGTGAGTGCTATCAGGACTTCATCACCCGTTGGCACGATGCATACATCACTGAGATTGAGGAATTCTGCGACTGCGTAGCAACCGGCCGCAAGGCAACTCCGGGTGTTATCGACGGCACTCAGTCTACCAAGATCGCCTTCCGCTGCAAGGAGTCCTTCCTGACCGACAAGAAGCTGACCCTCGAATAATCGTTCTCGAAACCGCATTCTTATTCCACATTCAATTTATTCTCTCTTATTTATATTCAAGTCTCCAAACAGAATACAAATACAGCCTAATTCAAAAAGAAACCCGGGAATCCTTTGATTCCCGGGTTTCGCCTTTTATTCCACCGCCAGCACGCTGCGGATCGTGCGGCACACGCCGTCCTCATCATTGGATGGACAAACATGCTTTGCGACCTTCTTGAGCCGCTCATGTGCATTCGCCATCGCGTAGGATTCGCCCACCGAGCGCAGAAGCTCCACATCGTTCAGATAATCGCCGAACGCCATGCACTGCGCGGGTGTGATGTGCAGATTATCGCACATAACGCCCACGGCCACGCCCTTGCTCAGCCCCAGGCGCATCAAATCCACCCAGTCCGCGCCAGAGAGTGCTACCTGCAGCTTATCGTCGAACATCTGCCGATAGTACGGCAGCACGTTGGTTTCCGCCGCATTTTTGCAGAAAAGCGCCACCTTGCACACCGGCTCCTGCTGCACGGCTTCAAGCAGATCAGGCACCTTTTTACGACGCGCGTAGTACATCGCCATGTTCTCCACGAACACCGGATCGTCGTCCTCGTAAGCCGCGCCGTCCCGCATGGACGCGATTGCGTGCACATTCGGCAGACCGCGCGCCAGCTCCACAGCCGCGCACACCAGCTGCTGCGGCATAGCCTCGAACGACACGATTTTACGTCCGTCGCACACCATGCCGCCGTTTTCGCTGATGTACATCAGCTCGTCCGCGATCTCACCGAACTGCTCGTACAGGTTGTAATACTGCCGTCCGGATGCAGGTGCGAAGCGTACGCCTATCTTTTTCAGTGTGCGCACCAGCGGAAAAAAGCCCTTGGGCAGCTGCTTGCGGCTGGACAGCAGCGTGCCGTCCATATCTGCGGCAATCAGTTTGATCGACATGGTTTATCGTTCCTTTCCGGCGGTCTCCTCCGCCTCGAGCGTATGTTCTTCCTCGACAAACATGACTGCAAAGACCAGACTCAGCGGGATGCAGGTCAGCAGCAGCGCTTTTTCGCCAATTCTCGCGGTCGTCAGTGCGCCAATCGCACCGCCGAGGATAAAAAACAGGATGATTGAGTAATAGTTGCGCGTTTTGCGGATCGCATTCCGGTCGCCGGTCTGCGCCCAGATCACAAGCTGCTCGGTGCCCGAACGCAGGTTGCCTGTACACATCGTGGTGGCAAATGCGCTGCCGCGCACCTTGCGGAACGACTCGACCTGCATCGCGCAGATGAACGAAATCATAATGTTGACCGTGGTATTCAGTGTCTGCGGCAGGAATGCCGCTGCAATCAGCAGCACGATCTCGACCAGCACGACAATCTGTCTCCAGTGGATATTGATGTCGCTCTGGCGTTTTTTGTACCGCCGCTTGACAATCTCCGCCGCCACAACGCCCAGTGCGAACGCCAGGATCGGTAAGAGATATTCGGCTGCCCGCAGCCAGTTGCCCTCGGCAATATTCGCGCCGAACAGGACAATATTGCCGGTCTGCGCGTTAGCAAACACCTTGCCGCGGCAGAGATAGGTATATGCGTCAAAAAAACCGCCGGCCATAGCCAGCAGTGCGCCCAACAGCAGTGATTCCGACATCTGCCCGTGCGCTCGTTTCATGGAAATTCCCCCATTTCACTTCAGCAGAGAACTTTTCTTTGTCTTCCAGCGGCTATTATAGCACAAAAAATCCCTCGATTCAATCAAATCGAGGGATTTATATTCGGTCAATATGCCGAATTATTCAGTAATGCTGATACAATTCCTCTGCCGGAAATTGTATCATTTGCTCTCCGCGATGCGAATACGGTTTACCGCCTTTTTCAGCTTGCCCTGTGCGATATCCATTTCACGGTCGCCGGCCTTTTTCTGCAGAATCGCTTTCGCACGGTCTGCGGCCTCACGGGCACGGGCAACGTCGATTTCGTCGGCCCACTCGCAGGTACGCGCCAGCACGACCGTCTGCTCTGCCGAAACATCCACAAAACCGCCCGAAACCGCCGCTACACGGCGTTCGCCGTTCCGGATGATGGTCAGACCGCCGACGCCGAGCGCCGCAACATACGGCACATGGTTCGGCAGGATGCCTACATCGCCCTGTGAGGTGCGAACCACGATACGGTCCACTTCACCGTCGAAAAACTGCTTATCGACCGTGAGCACCTTGAGATGAAAGGTAGCCATATTATGCCCCCTTCTTAGCCTTCTCCACTACCTCGTCGATCGTGCCGGCAAACAGGAACGCCGACTCAGGCAGATCGTCATGCTTGCCGTCGAGGATCTCGCGGAAGCCGCGGATGGTCTCAGCGACCGGCACATACTTGCCCGCCATACCGGTGAACTGCTCTGCAACGTGGAACGGCTGCGAGAGGAAGTTCTGGATCTTACGGGCACGCGCAACGGTCAGCTTGTCCTCGTCGGACAGCTCATCCATGCCGAGGATGGCGATGATATCCTGCAGGTCCTTGTACTTCTGCAGAATGGACTGCACCGCACGGGCTACCTCGTAATGCTCCTTGCCGACAACGTCCGCCGACAGGATACGCGAGGACGAATCCAGCGGGTCAACCGCCGGGTAAATACCCATGGATGCGATATCACGCGACAGAACGACCTTTGCGTCCAGATGCGAGAACGTGGTAGCCGGAGCCGGGTCGGTCAGGTCATCGGCAGGCACATAAACAGCCTGTACAGACGTGATCGAGCCCTTCTTGGTCGAGGTGATTCGCTCCTGCAGCGCGCCCATCTCGGTTGCCAGCGTCGGCTGATAGCCTACGGCAGACGGCATACGGCCGAGCAGCGCGGATACCTCCGAGCCGGCCTGCGTAAAGCGGAAGATGTTGTCGATGAACAACAGCACGTCCTGACCCTCGACATCGCGGAAATACTCCGCCATGGTCAGACCGGAAAGTGCAACGCGCATACGCGCTCCGGGCGGCTCGTTCATCTGGCCGTAAACCAGCGCAGTCTTGTTGATAACGCCGGATTCCTGCATCTCGTTGTACAGGTCGTTGCCCTCACGGGTACGCTCACCTACACCGGTGAATACCGAAATACCGCCGTGCTGCTTTGCGATGTTGTTGATCAGCTCCATGATGATAACGGTCTTGCCGACACCGGCGCCGCCGAACAGACCGATCTTGCCGCCCTTGGCGAACGGTGCGATCAGGTCAACGACCTTGATGCCGGTCTCGAGGATCTCGGTCGTGGACTGCTGCTCCTCGTAGGACGGCGCCGGACGATGGATCGGCCAGCGCTCCTCGCCCTCGACCGCCGGCTTGTTGTCCACCGGCTGACCGAGCAGGTTGAAGATACGTCCGAGGTTCTTGTCGCCTACCGGCACCGTGATCGGGCTGCCGGTATCGACTGCCTTCATGCCGCGCACCAAGCCGTCGGTGGATTCCATTGCGATGCAGCGCACGGTGTCCTGACCGATGTGCTGCGCAACCTCGACCGTGATGATCTGACCGTGGTTGTCGATCGTAATAGCATTCAGCAGCTTCGGAAGCGCGTCAGCGGCAAATTTAATGTCAAGCACCGGTCCGGTGATCTGGACAACGGTGCCAATATTCTGCTCACTCATTGGCAAAACTCCCTTTTGTGAAAAGAGTGAAGAGTGCAGAGTTCAGAGTGAAGAGACGAGAGTTATCTCCACTCTCCACTCTTCTATCTCCACTCTCGATTAAGCTCCTACCTCGCCCGAGCCGGCCACGATCTCCGTAATTTCCTGCGTGATCGCTGCCTGACGCGCACGGTTGTAGGACAGATTCAGATTTTCGATCATCTCGCCCGCGTTATCCGACGCAGCCTCCATTGCCATGCGGCGCGCGGACTGCTCGGAGCAGTAGCTTTCCACTACCGCGCCGTACAGCACGCCGTACAGATACTCCGGAATGACTGCATCAAACACGCTCTCCGGCGAGGGATCGTATTCGGTCAGAACATGGGCGTCTGCCGGCTGCTCGTCTGCCGCGTCAAAGTGCGCGGGCAGCAGCTTGAGGCACTTCGGCTCCTGCTGCAGAGGAGAGATAAACTCCGTGTAGCACAGGAAAACCTCGTCCACCCTGCCCTCGCGGAACAGCTTCAGCATGTCCTCCACGATGGGATGCGTATCACTGATGCGCATGGTCTCGGCAATGCCGGGATAGTCCGCCGCCACCGTTACCGGACGCTTTGCGTAATGCTCCTGCGCCTTTTTGCCGATGGTGATGACCTGCGCCTGCTTGCCCTGCATCTCGGCAGCGGCGAGCTTGAACAGATTGGCGTTGTAGCCGCCTGCCAGTCCGCGGTCGCCCGCGATGACGATGTACAGGCTGTTCTTGACCTCACGCGGCCTGGTGTACACCGATTCGCTGCCGCGCGTTGCACCCGCCAGACGGGTAATGGTCTGGTACAGGGCATTGAAGTACGGTCTTGCGCCGAGCGCACGCTCCTTCGCGTGGCGCATCTTGGAGGACGCGACCAGCTCCATCGCCTTGGTGATCTGCATGGTGGACTGCACCGATTTGATACGGCGCTTAATGTCCTTCATATTTCCGGAAGCCATTTTCAGTCCCTCCCTTTCACGTTAGTGCTCGGAAAGGAACTTACTCTTGCATTCCTCGATTGCCTTCGTCAGCTTTTCCTTCACATCGTCCTCCAGCTTGCCGGTGGTGCGGATGGACTCCGGAATGTCGCCGTAAACGCTGTCCACGAAGGAGAACAGCTCCTTCTCGAACTCGCCGATCTGGTTTGCCGGAATATCGAGCAGTGCACCCGAAACAACGGCATAGATGATGATAACCTGCTTTTCGACCGGAATCGGGCTGTTCTGCGGCTGCTTGAGCACCTCTACGATGCGGGCGCCCTGTTCCAGACGCTTCTTGGTGTCTGCATCCAGGTCGGAGCCGAACTGCGAGAACGCCTGCAGCTCACGGAACTGCGAGTACGCCAGCTTGAGCGTACCGGCAACCTTTTTCATCGCCTTGATCTGCGCGTTGCCGCCGACGCGGGATACCGAAATACCCGGGTTTACCGCCGGACGGATACCGGAGTTGAACAGCTCGGTCTCGAGGAAGATCTGACCGTCGGTAATGGAGATTACGTTGGTCGGGATATACGCCGAAACGTCGCCTGCCTGCGTCTCGATGATCGGGAGTGCGGTCAGGCTGCCGCCGTTCTGGATGTTCGCTGCACGCTCGAGCAGACGGGAGTGCAGATAGAATACGTCGCCCGGATAGGCCTCACGTCCTGGCGGACGGTGAAGCAGAAGGGAAAGTGCACGGTAAGCTACCGCGTGCTTGGACAGATCATCGTAAATGACCAGAACGTCCTTGCCCTTGTGCATGAAGAATTCACCGATCGAGCAGCCCGCGTACGGTGCAATGTACTGCAGCGGTGCAGACTCGGATGCGGTTGCGGCTACGATGCAGGTATAATCCATCGCGCCGTTGGCAGCGAGCGTCTCTGCGACCTGTGCAACGGTCGAACGCTTCTGACCGATTGCTACATAGATACAAATAACGCCGGTGCCCTTCTGATTGATGATGGTGTCCAGACAGATCGCGGTCTTGCCGGTCTGACGGTCACCGATGATCAGCTCACGCTGACCGCGGCCGATCGGGATCATGGAGTCGATCGCCTTGATACCGGTCTGGAGCGGCACATTAACGGGTGCGCGCTCGATGATGCCCGGTGCGGGCATTTCGATCGGACGGCTCTCCCCGGTCTCGATGGCGCCCTTGCCGTCGATCGGCTTGCCGAGTGCGTCTACAACACGTCCCAGCATGGCTTCGCCGACCGGAACCTCTACGATTCGCTTGGTGCGCTTTACCGTGTCACCCTCGCGGATGTTCTGATCCGAGCCGAGGATAACCGCGCCGACCAGCTCTTCCTCGAGGTTCTGCGCCATGCCCTGCACGCCGCCCGGGAATTCGAGCAGCTCGCCTGCCATGCAGTTTTCAAGGCCATGGATATGCGCGATACCGTCACCGACGGTAACGACAGTGCCCACGTCGGTCAGCTTGATCTGGCTCTGATAATGCGTGATCTGCTCCTTGATAATGCTGCTGATCTCTTCGGAGCGCAATTCCATAAAAATCACCTGCTTTCCTGTGTACCGGTCAACCGTGCTGCAAGCTCTTCCAGACGGGTGCGCAGGCTGGTATCGAACTGCTCGTTGTTGACTTTCACAACGATGCCGCCCATGATGCTCGGATCGACCGAGCATTTCAGCTCTACCTTTTTGCCCGTAACCTGTTCCATCTTGCCGCGCAGCTTGTCGGTCAGCGCCGCACTCATCGGCACCGCCGTGACCGCCAGCACCTCTACGATGCCGTTTTCAAAATAATACTGCTCCTTATATGCCTGACACATCTCGTGGATAAGACCGATGCGGCCCTTATCCGTTACGAGCATCAGGAAATTGAGCAGAAAAGGCTCGATACGTCCCTCGAACACGGTTTTGAGGACCTTTTGTTTGTCCTCCGCCGCGATAGAGGGCGTTGTGAGCATTTTGAGGAAATCCGGTTCGCTGTCAAACGCCGCGCACACCTCGGTCAGCTGATCGAGATACAGCTTTTCCTGCTTCTCGTCCTGCGCGACCTCGTAAAGGCTCAGTGCGTAACGCTCGCTTACCATATCCGCCATGTTTGCTCACCCCACCTTGTCAATAAAGTCTTCGATAAAGCGTTCGTGATCCTCCGGCTTTACATCGCGCTCCACGATCTTGGAGGCGATCATCACGGACAGATCCGCAACCTCATCCTTGAGTTCCTTGTGCGCCTTGATGCGCTCCTGCTCGATCACGCGCTCGGCCTTCTTGACCATAGCGGATGCCTGCTGCGAGGACTCGCGCAGGATCTCATCGCTGCGCTCTGCGGCACGGCGGGTAGCGGAGCCGACGATCTCGGCAGCCTCCTCCTTCGCCTTGGACAGACGCTCGGTATATTCGCTGCGCATCTGCTCGGCCTCGCTCTGCGCCTTCTCGGCGTTGGAGTACATGGACTGTACCTCCTCGCTGCGGGCAGCGAGCATCTTGCGCACCGGCTTGTACAGAAACTTCTTGATGATCAGGAACGTAATGAGCGTGTTGCACATCGTCACGAGGATCTCCCACCAGCCGATGCTGACGAACGCTTCATATAATGCTTCTGTCACTGGTTTACCTCCTTCCCAAACGGAAGAATCCGTTTCGTCTTTTCAATCATAGACCGCTCAATACGCGCGGTCTATAAAGAGGCAATATTTCAACTGGCAAACCCAGTTGGGATATTGGCTCTTCCAATTAAAACTGGCCTACGAACGGATTGGCAAACAGCAGGATCAGCGCGATAACCAGCGCGTAAATACCGGTGGACTCGGCCATTGCGATACCAAGGATCATGGTACGGGTGATATCGCCCTGTGCCTCCGGCTGACGGCCGATTGCGGAGCACGCCTGACCGGCGGCATAACCCTCGCCGATACCAGGGCCAAGGCCGGCGATCATTGCCATACCTGCACCAAGAGCGGACATACCTGCTACGAATGCTTTGGGATCCATACTTTTCTTCCTCCTAATTCAGATAACGAAATTGGAATTTGTTTTTTCTTCACGTCAGCTGTTGCGTGCGTCGCCTACATAAGCCATGGTGAGCATACTGAAGATGAACGCCTGCATGCAGGCCGTGAAGCAGTCAAAATACAGCGACAGCACACCGGGCAGACCGATCTGCAGCAGCGCGATATTATCGGGCAGGAAACCCAATACCGCATTAGACAGCACCTTGAGTGCGCCCATGATCAGCGTGGTGATGACAAGGCCGCCTGCCATGTTGCCGAAGTGACGGAACGACATGGAGACCGGCGTTGCGATCTCGCTGAGCACGTTGAGCGGCGCCATGACGAAGATCGGCTCGAGGAACCCCTTGAGGTAGCCCTTGATGCCGCCGTACTTGATCTTATTGAACGTGATCAGCACGAACGTGATGAGCGCCCAGCCGAGCGTGGTGTTCAGGTCTGCCGTGGTGGAGCGCATCCAGAACAGGCTGGCCAGTGAACCGAACAGCGAGCTCATCATCAGCGTCATAATGTACGGCGAGAAAGCCTGACAGCCTTCTCCCATCGTGCTTTCGACCAGACCGTCGATCATCAGCACCGCCTTTTCGGCCAGTGCCTGCTTGCCTTTGGGGATCTTCTGCATGCGGTGTGTTAAAAAGATACACAGGAACAGGATAAACGCCATGATGATCCATGAGTTTCTCATGGTCTCCGTGATCGGCAGATTGGTATTGCCGAACAAATAACCCAGTATTTTAGGACCGTTTATTTCGACGTTCAACCGTTTAACCTCCTTTCCGCTGAACTGCGTGGCGCCAGAGGAGCAGCGCCTTGGTGAAAAACAGCGGAATGACCGCTGCAGCTGCGTTCAGATACGGCAGCTTGATCGCCGCGATCACGAACACCGCCGTGAGCATGTAGCGAACTACATAGCCGCGCCGCGTAATGCGAATGCCCTGTGCCGGTGGAAAGGCGGTTGCCCTTACCGTGCTCCTGCCGATCATGTAGAACAGCAGCAGCGCGAACGCCGTACCGAGCAGAACGCTTGCGCCGGACCGAGCGATGCCCTGTCCGCAAAGAGCGAACACACCGAAGGTCACCAGCGCCAGCGGGAGCATGCCGCGCAGCATGCGCTTCGTTTCCTCATAAACGATGTGCATTTCCGTCACAGCTCCTTTTCTTTCTCTGCGCTTTCTCTGGCTTTGCGCTCGGTAAATCGCAGAAAGTCACGCAGGCTGCAGGCTGCAACCGCGATACCGAGCAGGATTCCGATAATCACCACACCGTTGCCCCAACCGAACCGGTTGCGGAGCCATATCGCTCCGAAGCAGCAAAGCACCGGCGGTGTGATCACTGTGAAGCCTACCTGAGAAAAATAGATCAGGTAGCGCAGCACACTAAAGCCTTCTTTCCCTCTTTGCAATCGCATTCCCCCTTCATGAACGCCATAGCAACATTGTACAAAATGCAGCGTGCTCTCTCGGCACGCTATATTACTTATTATAAACAACTTGCCCAAAAAGTAAAATACTTTTGCTCAGAAAAGCTAAATATTTTTTGTGACTTTGTGTCGTATCATACATTCTGCATAAATTATTCTTATTAAGTATATACAAAATGCCAGATTGTCTTTTTTATCACAAAGGGAAAAAGACGCAGCATTCCCCATTGTTTTTTCTTACCAGCACGGCTGCGGGCAAAAGAAAAAAGCAACGACTTTCATCGTTGCTTTTTTGTGCTTGCGATATGTATTTCCGTTTAAGGATTACAGGAAACGCTTCATGTCTTCGGTAGCAGACTCCGGCTCCTCGCTGAGCGAAACGGTGAAGTTTACGCTATGCTTGGAAGAGAATGCGTCCAGAGCGGTGAGGAACTCCTCAGCCTTGGCTGCGTCCTTGCCGCCGATGATCTTGTACAGACCGTCGATGAAGACACGGGTGATATCGTAGTTGCCGGCATGCAGACCGCCGACAAAGCCGAGCAGGCTTGCGATGTCGCTAACCGGATAATCCGCTGCGTCGATCAGACGTGCGTCATGCGAGATATCGAAAGTCAGCTTGTTGCCGCGGGAAATGCAAACGACACTGCCCTTTTCTTCTTTTACTGCAGCGTTGACCTGATCAATAAGCTCCTTGGTCTTACCGGAACCGGTACCGCCAATAATAAGTTTTACCATAGTTTTTATCCTCCCAACCTTTGAGGTTGCTATTAGTGTACCATAGTTTAGCCAAAATCACAAGTCCGAATTGCAAACTTTCCGTCATTTTGTATGGTAAATTTCTCACCCTTCCCAATTCTGTTCGGAAAACGCCGGATTTTGACGTTATTTTGCATCTTTTACAACATTTCCTGCAAGGCCGCGCACAAAGGAAATAAGCAGCTCAGGCAGTCCGAGCGCGTCCACACCGGCTTGGGCGATGATGGGAACGGTCAAAACCGTCTCTCCGCCGGCGGATACCGTCATTTCGCCCAACCGCTGACCGGCCTGTATCGGCGCGGCGAGCGTCTCCGGCAGGTCGAACGCGGTCTGCATATCCCCTGCTCTCGTCTTTTCAATCACGAACGAGTCGCTGCCCTCGAGCACCGGCTGCACGGTCTCCGCGGTGCCGAGCGTCACCGGAATGGGTGCCAGATCGTCAGCCGCAGGCATGTACGCCGTGAAGTTGGCAAAGCCGTAATTGAGCAGCGCGGTCGCGTCCGCTGTGCGGTTCTCCTTGGTGGGCGCCGCCATCACGACCGCTACAAGGCTCAGTCCGTCCCGCTCGGCACTTGCAGAAATGCAGAAGCCGGCCTCGCGGATATAGCCGGTTTTGAGACCGGTCAGACCCTGATAGCTTTTGAGCATCTTGTTCGTGTTCGCCAGACCGAATTTGCCGCCGCGCACGGTGTCCATCCAGATGCCGGTGTACTCCAGTATTTTCGGGTGGCGCAGCAGCTCGCAGGAAATAAGCGCAAGATCGCGTGCCGAGGTCAGCGTCTTTTGACCTTCGCCGTCCAGTCCGTTGGCGTTGATGAACGTTGTGTTCGTACAGCCGAGTTCGCGTGCGCGCGTGTTCATCCGTTCGACAAAGGCGGCCTCTGTGCCCGCCAGATGCTCCGCTACCGCAACCGCACAGTCATTCGCTGAACCGACCGCAATCGCCTTGAGCATTTCATCCAGTGTCAGCTGCTCGCCCGGCTCCAGCCAGATCTGCGTGCCGCCCATCGAGCAGGCGTACTCACTGCCGGTTATCATGGTGTCCAGTGTCACCTCGCCGCGCTCGAGCGCCTCCATCGCCAGCAGCATGGTCATGATCTTTGTCACCGACGCAGGCTGCAGCTGCTCGTCGGCGTTATAGGCGTAAAGCTCCTGCCCGTTTGCCGCATACAGCGCCGCCGATTTCGCGTAGAGCGCGCCCATTTCGGGCAGCGCCGCCGCCTGCACCGTAAGCATACCGCTGAGTAAAGCGGTACAGATTATCTTCTTCACTTCTGTTCACCCCTTTATGACAGGCTATGTGCCGGACGGATAGATTATGCAGTCAGGCAGGAGTTAGGAGCGAGGAGGTTTCCTTAATTAGTAATTAGGCGTTAGTAATTGGCGGAATCTGGTGTGTTCTTCCAGCGTTCCGGATTTCTTGGCGAGAAATCGCTATTTCTTGGCGAGAAAGTACACAGTGAACGGGATTTATCGTACGGAAAATCCACAGAGCAGAGAAGAGTACAGAAGAGCAGAGAACAGTACAGTACAGTAGAGCAGACCAGAGCAGAGAAGAAAAGAAAAGAGTAGATATTACAGCAGAGAACAGCAGCGCAGAACAAAATTGAGAATGGAGAATGGAAAATGACTGACTGATCCTGATTTGACGATTCTGATGGAGAGAGTGAATTTATTTCTCTGAATAAAAAATGGAGAATGCTCTCCCATCGAGTTCATTCTCCATTCTCCATTTTCAATTCTCCATTACCTTCCACGGTGCGACCGTACCGAACGAATGAAAGTTCCACCGTGCCTCGGTGAGCGACAGCCCATGATTCTGGTCGCTCGGCTTATCCGGCTCGCCTTCGACATCGTAATCAATCTCCCAGCCGCACATGGGGCAGATATACCCCCACGAAGGATTCTCGGGAATCTCTGCGCCGCAGCACGGACACGGCTCGGTCGGTGTTTCCGGCAGCCAGCTCATATCCGGCTCGGGTTCCTCGTCCTCGGATACGGCATCCGGCCGGAAGTACGGGTCGAGCACCTCCTCGTCCTCCTGCTCCTGCACGCCGTCGAAAAACGCCTCCGGCAGAAAGGCATACTCGTCCTTATTCAATTTCGATCAGCACCGGACAATGATCCGAACCGAACACGTCGGTCAGGATACGCGCGTCCTTGACCCGCTGGGCAAAGCGGTTGGACACGAGGAAATAGTCGATACGCCAGCCTGCGTTCTTCTCTCTGGCGTGGAAACGGTAGCTCCACCACGAATACACGCCCTCGAGCGTGGGGTTAAAATGGCGGAACGTATCCGTAAAGCCTGCGGCGAGCAATTCGGTCATCTTGCCGCGCTCCTCGTCGGTGAAGCCTGCGTTCCTGCGGTTGGTCTTGGGGTTCTTGAGGTCAATTTCCTCATGCGCGACATTCATATCGCCGCACACGATGACCGGCTTCTCCGCATCCAGCTTTACCAGATACTCGCGGAAGGCATCCTCCCACGTCATGCGGTAATCCAGGCGCTTGAGTTCATTCTGCGAGTTGGGCGTATACACGGTAACGAGGTAGAATTCGCCGTAGTCGGCGGTGATGACACGGCCCTCGTGGTCGTGCTCCTCAATGCCAAGACCATAGGTGACGCTCTGCGGCTCGGTTTTGGTGAACAGCGCCACACCGGAGTATCCCTTCTTCTCTGCCGAGTTCCAGTATTCGCGGTAGCCGCCCTCGAGCGGCACATCGGCCTGTCCCGGCTGCATCTTGGTCTCCTGCAGGCACAGCATATCCGGCTGCTCAGCGGCGACAAAATCAAGGAACCCCTTGCCCATGCACGCACGCAGACCGTTTACATTCCATGAGATCAGCTTCATTTGCGTTCTCCTTTACGCTACGATGCGGACGGTATTGCCGTCCGGGTCGAGCACAAAACTGCCGTAGCAGCCATCCTTGCCGACGACAGGGCCATCCGTGATCTCATAGCCCTCCGAGCGCATCTGCTCGGTCAGTGCGTCCACGTTCTCGCGGGTGCCCGCCTTGAACGACGTATGCGCCCAGCCGGTCCACAGACGCGAGTGCTCGGCGTCCTCAAACTGCGGACGGGTCACAATTTCAAGCCGTGCGCCGTCGGCAAAGGACACAAAGCACGCCTGCGTGCCGGTCTCCTCGTTCTGGTACAGCTTGCCCGCCGTACCGTCAAAATATTTGGTGTAAAATTCACACAGACGCTCTAAATCGCGTGTATACAGTGCAATATGGTCGATCTGCATAACAGAAACTCACTCCTTTACAATACCGCTCTCATCAATGCGGCGAACCGCCTCTGCCATGCGCTCGGGCGGAACGACAAGCGCCATGCGGACGTAGCCTTCACCCTGCGCACCGAAGGCGCTGCCCGGAACCACGATAACGCCGGTCTTTTCCATCAGCTCAATGGCGAAGTCCACCGAGGACGCAAAGCGCTCCGGAATCTTCGCCCAGACGAACATGGTGCCCTGTGCATCCGGCACGTTCCAGCCGATCGAGCGCAGACCGCCGCACAGTGCGTCGCGGCGCGCCATGTAGCCGGTGCGGTTGCTCTCTACCACATCCTGCGGACCATTGAGCGCGGCAGCCGCACCCGCCATGATCGGGTAGAACATGCCGTAGTCGATCTGCGAGCGGAACGCGCGGAAACGGCTGATGACCTCGCGGTTGCCGAGTGCGAAGGAGACGCGCATGCCGGTCAGGTTGTAGGTCTTGGACAGCGAGTTGAACTCAATGCCGACCTCCTTCGCGCCCGGAATGGACAGGAAGGACAGACCCTTTTCCCCGTTCAGCATAATGTCGGAATACGCGTTATCGTGCAGAACGATGATGTTGTGCTCACGCGCCCAGAGGACCAGCTTTTCGTAGAACTTACGGTCGGCAACGGCAGTGGTCGGGTTGTTCGGATAGGAAACGACGATCGCCTTTGCACGCTCTGCCACGTCCTCCGGAATATCGTTAAAGTCCAGCTGCCAGTTCTTCTCGGCGTACAGCGGGTACAGACCGACCGTTGCGCCGGTCATCATCGGGCCGAACGAGAAGATCGGGTAGCCCGGGTCCGGTGCAAGGATCAGGTCGTTCGGGCCGGCGAAGGCAAAGCCAACGTGTGCAATGCCCTCCTGCGAGCCGCACACAGCCATGATCTCGTCGTCGGCAAGCGTGACGTCATAGCGGCGCTTGTACCAGTTTTCTACGGCGTCGAGCAGCTCGCGCGTTTCATTCAGCGAATACTTGTACATATCCGGGTCGAGCGCAGCGCGGCTGACGGCCTCCATCACATGCCGGCCCGGCTGAAAATCCGGCGTGCCGATGGACAGGTTGATGACGTCCATGCCGCCTTCGAGGAGCGACTTCTTGCGCTCGTCGAGCTTGTTGAAAATATTGCTGTCTGCGATTTCTCCCGCTTTGATGAATTTCATGCTGATTATCTCCCAAGTAAAAATTCTATAACCGTCCGGTTGAAGCGGGACGGCTGCTTTGCTGCAACAAAGTGGTCGCCGTCGCGGAAAACCTCCACTTCACAGTGGGGAATGTGCGAGGCCATCTCCTTTGTCTGCTTTTCGCGTATTGCATCATGCTCGCCGACGATGATGAGGGTCGGCATGGTCAGCCGCTCCAGATCGTTCATCGTCACCCCGTACGGGTGCACCATCAGTCCGAGCACATCCCTTCGGCGCGCCGCTTTTTTGCTGAAACGGCTCAGCGCCGCAGCAACACCGTAGCCTGCCATAACGGGCAGCTGAACCTGCGGCTTGACGCCGCTGAACATCTCCACATTGGCCGCGTTGAGGATGAGTTTATCTATATATTCCGGGTGCGTCAGTGCGAATTTGATCGCCAGATTGCCGCCGTCCGAAAAGCCGAGGAAGTGCGCTTTTTTCACGCCGAGCGTGTCCAGCACGGTTTTGAGATCCTCCGCCATCATTTCAAACGACAGGCCGTGCCCGCCGCTCCCGGAGGCGCCGTGCCCGCGGCTGTCCACCGCAATAACGCGGTAAAAGCGGGTCAGCTCGGGTATCTGGGCGTTCCAGTACGAGCTGTCCTCGCCGTTGCCGTGCAGCAGCACAAGCGGCTTTCCTCGGCCGACATCGTAATAAGCAATCCGGGCATCGCCGCACACGACGAATTCCGGTTCATAACCGAACATATCTATTTCAAACCCTTTCTGCATTGCTCCACAAAATCAGTCGGGTGATGGATGAGCGCGGCGGTCTCCTCCACGGAATGGCCCTCGTCCAGCAGGCGAAGTGCGATGTGCTCCATGGACTCACCGACCTCGATCATGTGCCAGTCCGGGTCGTACAGGCGCACCACACGCTGCTGCCACGCATGCGTCATCGGCGGATGCACCAGTTCCACGTCCAGGTGTCCGCGCAGCTTTTCCGTGAACGCGTCAAAGTCGTCCACCTCAAAGTAAAGCTCCATGTTGTGCGACTGGTGCAGGATCGTGGATTTGGGCACGCCGGTCAGCCTGTCAAAATCCTGCTGCACGGAAAAGCCGCCGGAAAACGTCACGTTTCCGCCTAAATCCAGCACAACCTCCTGATCGAACAGATCATGGTAAAATTTCTTTGAAATCTCCACATCACGCACCGCCAGCAGCGGCATTCGGAACTTTATCATAGTGCAGCCTCCATCAACCCAAACCAAAAGCGGAAAATCCACTCGGAATAGAAACTAAATTTTCTGTTTGGCTTCTATTTTATCACATTTTGATGAATCGGTAAAGTAGGCATAGAAAAAGGGAATGAATTTTACTTCATTCCCTTCTTTGCGATCAGATTGTCGCCAGAACGCTCTTTGCAAACTCCAAATCCGCACGTTTAACGTAGATCTTGTAAACGAATCTCACCTCGGCATTCATGCCGAACGTACCGGACGAACGCCGGTTTTCCAACAGACCGCCGCTCATCAGATCGACCGTTTTCGTGGTTGCGTCTATGCCTTTCGCGCTGAGTGCCTTAACGATTTTGTCCAGTTCCTCCATGGTAGAGACTTCGGTAAGCTCTGTTTTGAACAGCATTGCATTCCCTCCCTGTGCAATTCCGTAAATAATTATCCTGCCTTGTGCTTATCATACCCCGGAGAGTGCGCCTTGTCAATCGTCATACGGCAGTCGGATTACAGTTTTAACAAACACAAGGAAAAGAGATACAAAAGCGTAAAATTAAATTAAGACATAACAAAAACCCGAGTTTTCGTTAGAAAACTCGGGTTTCGTGGTACACCATCACGGGCTCGAACCGTGGACCCACTGATTAAGAGTCAGTTGCTCTACCAACTGAGCTAATGGTGCATACGCAGAAACTTCAGAAT
>NZ_CDRQNY010000012.1:0-66420 GCF_977037065.1 Butyricicoccus sp.
GTGCGGCAGCACGCATAAAATAGAATTTGCGGAGCAAATTCATAAAAAGTCGGGGCGTGTACCTGACTTTTTATACAAGGGAAGAAAAAATGTGCCCGCAGGGCGCGGTTTTTCTTCAGTATTCGCTTGAAAGCGTGGTTTCGAGCGAGAGGCTGCTCGAAAAACGAAGTTTTTCGACAGTCTCAAAGAACCTGTCGTAAGACAGGTTCTTTTTCACATAAGTAAGCAAAAATTACTTGTTCTTATTCTTGATGTACTCGTCCATCGCAGCCGCAGCGCGCTTGCCTGCGCCCATTGCGAGGATAACGGTAGCCGCACCGGTAACAGCGTCACCGCCGGCGAACACGCCGTCCTTGGAGGTGATGCCGTGCTCGTCGTCAGCCACGATGCAGCCCTTGCGGTTGGTATCCAGACCCGGAGTCGTGTGACGAATCAGCGGGTTCGGGCTGGTGCCGATCGCCGCGATGACGCAGTCGAGGTCGAGTACAAACTCGCTGCCCTCGACCGGAATCGGACGGCGGCGGCCGGATGCGTCAGGCTCACCCAGCTCCATCTGCTGGCACTTGAGACCGGTGACGTTGAAGTTCTCGTCAGACAGCACCTCGAGCGGCGCGGTCAGGAACTTGAACACAACGCCCTCTTCCTTCGCGTGGTGAATCTCCTCGAGACGAGCCGGAAGCTCCTTCTCGGAACGGCGGTACACGATGTAAACTTCCTCGGCGCCCATGCGCTTTGCGCAGCGAGCAGCGTCCATGGCTACGTTGCCGCCGCCGACAACTGCAACCTTCTTGGCGTGGTAGATCGGGGTGTCGGCGTTTTCCTTGTACGCCTTCATCAGATTGATGCGGGTCAGGTACTCGTTTGCGGAGTAAACGCCGTTTGCGTTCTCGCCCGGAACGCCGATAAAGGTCGGCAGACCGGCACCGGAGCCAACGAAAATTGCTTCAAAGCCGTCACCGAACAGCTCGTCGATGGTCTCAGAGCGGCCTACAACGAAGTTCAGAACAAACTCAACACCGAGGTCCTTCAGCGTGTCGATTTCCTTCTGCACGATAGCCTTCGGCAGACGGAACTCCGGAATGCCGTACATCAGAACGCCGCCGGCGGTGTGCAGTGCCTCGAAAACGGTAACCTCATAACCCATACGAGCCAGATCGCCTGCACAGGTCAGACCGGCCGGGCCTGCACCAACGATGGCAACCTTGTGACCGTTGGACTCCGGCTTTACCGCCTTTTCGGTGCTGTTTTCGCGCGCATAGTCGGCTACAAAGCGCTCCAGACGGCCGATTGCTACAGCCTCGCCCTTGATGCCGCGCACGCAGTGGCACTCGCACTGGCTTTCCTGCGGGCAGACACGGCCGCAGACAGCCGGCAGTGCGGAGGTCTCCTTGATCTTCGCAGCCGCCTCGAGGAACTTGCCCTCAGCCACCAGAGCGATGAACTCCGGAATCTTAACCTGTACCGGGCAGCCGGTCATGCAGGGCTTGTTCTTGCAGTTCAGGCAGCGCTGTGCTTCTTCGACCGCCATTTCAGCGGTGTAGCCGAGCGTTACCTCTTCGAAATTTTTATTGCGGACGTCCGGCGCCTGCTCGGGCATCGGGCACTTCTTCGGATTCATATTCGGCATGATTACTTGACCTCCTTCTTGAACAGATTGCAATGCTCCTCGCGGCGCTCTACCGCCGCGCGCTCCTGTGCCTTGTACATGGCACCGCGGCGCATTGCACTGTCAAAATCAACGAGGTGACCGTCGAAATCCGGGCCGTCAACGCACGCGAACTTGGTCTCGCCGCCAACGGTGAGACGGCAGCCGCCGCACATGCCGGTACCGTCAACCATGATGGTGTTCATGGAAACGATGGTCTTGATGCCGTACGGACGGGTGGTCTCGCAGACGAACTTCATCATGATCATCGGGCCAATCGCGATAACAGCATCGTACTGGTTGCCCGCGTCGATCAGCTCCTTGAGCACCTGGGTAACCAGAGCCTTGCGGCCGTTCGAGCCGTCGTCGGTTACGATGTGCAGGTTGGTGCAGGCGTTCTTCATCTCGTCCTCGAGGATGATGATGTCCTTGCTGCGGAAACCGGCGATCAGGTCAACCTCAGCGCCCATTTCGTGCAGCTTCTTTGCCTGCGGATATGCGATCGCACAGCCCAGACCGCCGCCGACAACAGCGACCTTCTTGAGACCCTCCAGCTCGCTCTCCTTGCCGAGCGGACCGACAAAATCATGCAGGCAGTCGCCCTCGTTCAGCGCGCCGAGCGCCATCGTGGTTGCGCCGACCTCCTGGAAAATGATCGTGACGGAACCCTTTTCACGGTCAAAATCTGCGATCGTGAGCGGAATACGCTCGCCTTCTGCGCTGACACGCAGGATGATGAACTGACCCGGCTCTGCCTTGCGGGCAACGTGCGGTGCCTCGATCACCATCAGCTTGGTGTTTGCGTTCAGCGTTTGCTTTTTCAAAATCTGATACACTCTTTTTCGTACCTCCTTGCGATTGTCGCATCGAACATTTTACATTATACTGTATCGCTTTAAGCAACGCAAGTAAAAATGCAAAATCAGCAGTAAAAATGGGCGAAATTGATGAAAATACACCTTGTTTGTCAAAAAATTAACTGATTTGACGAAAGCTTCACAAAGCCGGACGGCAGTAAAACAGCACAATGTCGGTTTTCGGAACCCAGCCGCAGGCCGTGCGCGTGCGTACATGACACCAGCCGTTCTGCTCACGCAGGATGAGCAGGCGCGCACCGCTTGCCGCACTGCCGACAATCGGCGCGGAGCGAACCGGATCGGAGTGCAGCAGGAGAAGCGCGCCGCGCGGCTCGGCGCAGGCCGTGCGAAACGCAGGCGATACATATATAACAGGGGACATAGGGCACCTCCTTGTGGTTAATGCAGACTATGCTGCGAAAATGCAGAGCGTTAATTGGCAATTAACGAATTACCGATGGCTTGCGTCAGGATTGCTGAAAAAATAAATGCTTTTCCATAGTTTTTTCGCTGAAATTTAGGTTGCATTATTATAGAACGCGCTGTATAATAATCAATATTAGAAAGAGATGCCCGTTTTGCACGGGTCAAATCGGAAGGAGTTAACACAAATGAAGAAGTTTTCCATTGCTATGCTGAGCATGGTACTGGCAGGTTCTATGCTGCTGACCGGCTGCGGCGGCTCCAAGACCGCTGATTCCAGCAGCGACGCACAGGATTCCACCACATCTACCTCTGCGGACGGCGGCACGCTGCGCATGGGTACTAACGCTACTTTCCCGCCGTACGAGTTCGTTGGCGACGACGGTAACGTACAGGGCATCGATGTGGACATTGCTGCTGCTATCGCTGACAAGCTGGGCATGAAGCTCGAGGTCACCGATATGGAGTTCGATTCCCTGATTCCGGCGCTGCAGAGCGACACCGTCGACGTGGCGCTGGCTGGCATGACCGTTACCCCGGATCGTCAGGAGAACGTAGATTTCTCGGATTCCTACGCAAAGGGCGTTCAGGTCATCATCGTTAAGGACGGTTCCGATATCGCTTCTCCGGAGGATCTGGAGGGCAAGAACATCGGCGTTCAGACCGGCACCACCGGCGACATCTACTGCACCGGTGACTACGGTCAGGAGCATGTAAAGCAGTTCAACAACGGTCCGCTCGCAGTTGCTGCACTGGTAAATGATCAGATCGACTGCGTTGTTATCGACCAGGAGCCGGCTAAGAACTATGTTGCTGCAAACAGCGGCCTCAAGATCCTCGACACCGCTTACGCTGACGAGGATTACGCGATCGCTATCAAGAAGGGCAACACCGAGCTGCTCGACAAGGTAAACGGCGCTCTGAAGGAGCTCGAGGGTGACGGCACCCTGCAGTCCATCGTTGACAAGTATATCAGCGCTGACTCCGCAGCACAGTAAATCAACAAACGCGTACAAAGGAAGAGGGACGGTTCAGCGCCGCCCCTCTTTTGCAGTAAAATGAAAAGAAAGAGGGGATGACCTGTGAACGGTATTACAATGGACCAGTGGCTGAAAATTGTACCGGATTCGGTTGTCAATCTGCCGGAGGGTCTGCGGAACCTGCTGTTCCAGCTGTACCAGACCTTTATCGCAGCGGACCGCTGGAAATGGTTCCTGAACGGTCTGAAAATCACATTTGCGGTCACGATCGGTGCACTGATCCTCGGTGTTATCATCGGTCTGCTGATCGCTATAGTCCGCACGGCGCATGATTCCCGCCGCATGGGCAAAAGCAACATCATTCTGAGCATTCTCAACGCAATCTGCAAGCTGTATCTGACCGTCATCCGCGGTACGCCTATGATGGTTCAGCTGCTGATCATGGGCTTTGTTATCATGGTGCCTAAGGATGATACAGCACGTCTGGTGTGCGGCATCGTTACACTGGGCATCAACTCGGGCGCGTATGTTGCCGAGATCGTGCGCGGCGGTCTGATGTCGGTCAATCCGGGTCAGATGGAGGCCGGCCGTTCGCTCGGCCTGAACTATGCACAGACCATGCGCCTGATCGTCATTCCGCAGGCAATCAAGAACATTCTTCCGGCGCTCGGCAATGAGATGATCACCCTGCTGAAGGATACCTCGCTCGTGTCGGTCATCGCGCTGCGCGACGTGACCAAGCAGGCACAGAATATTGTGTCCAATACCTATCAGGCCTATGTGCCGTATGTCAGCCTTGCGATCATCTATCTGGTGCTCGTTATCATCCTGACCAAGCTGCTCGGCATTTTTGAGAGGAGGCTGCGCGAAAGTGATCGACGTTAAAAACCTGCACAAATCCTTTGGCAACCATGAGGTGCTCAAGGGTGTCAACGAGCATATCGAGAAGGGCGAGAAGGTCGTAGTCATCGGCCCGTCCGGCTCGGGCAAGTCCACCTTTCTGCGCTGCCTGAACCTGCTCGAGGAGCCGACCGGCGGCGAAATTATCTTCGAGGGACAGAACATTACCGCCAAGGACACGGATATCAATCTGGTGCGCCGCCGTATGGGCATGGTGTTCCAGCAGTTCAACCTGTTCCCGCACCTGACCGTGCGCGAGAATATCAAGCTGGCACCGGTCAAGCTCAAGGTCATGACCGATGAAGAGGCGGACAAGCGTGCGCTCGAGCTGCTCGCGCGTGTCGGTCTGCCGGACAAGGCGGACAGCTATCCGGCGCAGCTTTCCGGCGGTCAGCAGCAGCGTATCGCCATCGCGCGTGCGCTGGCAATGAATCCGGATGTGATGCTGTTCGACGAGCCGACCTCGGCGCTTGACCCGGAAATGGTCGGTGAGGTTCTGGAAATCATGAAGGAACTGGCCGACGACGGCATGACCATGGTTGTTGTTACCCACGAGATGGGCTTTGCCCGCGAGGTTGCAACGCGCGTGCTGTTCATGGACGGCGGCAATATCGTAGAGCAGAACGAGCCGAAGGAGTTCTTCGCAAATCCGCAGCATCCGCGCTTAAAAGACTTTCTGTCGAAAGTCCTCTAAGGGGGACGCTGTCCCCCTTAGATACCGGAAAAGTTCCCAAGGAAACTTTTCCGGATATCCCCCTCTCGTCCGCACGGCGGACGAGGTCGCGCCGCCGCGGCGCGAGCAGTGGGATAAAAGTCAGGTACACGCCCTGACTTTTATGGGGAATTTTATGCGGTCTGCTGCGGCAGACCTGTCCCTGCCTGTTCCGGCTTCGCCGAAAGGCGGCAGGGAATGGTATTCCGTGCGCTTTGCGCGCGGAACGTGAAAAGGCACGCTGTCAGGCGTGCCTTTTTTGTATGCTGCGGTTTATTTGGTTGTTTTTTTCGGTGAACGGACGACTTTCTTCGGGGTGTTTCCGTAGGGCAGGATGACCCATCCTGCCGTTTCGGTGAACGGACGACTTTTCTTCGGAGCGTTTCCGTAGGGCGGGCTGCCCACGGCCCGCCGTATAACGACGAGAAACGGGTAAGCGGGTACGCTGCTGTAATGCAGTGGTCTGACAGGGGATTTTTGCGGAGAATAACAAAGGGAGAGGACAAAACCTCTCCCTTTTTGTGCAATTATTGTTCGTCATATGCTTGACGGATCTGTTCAAAGCATGGTATAATGGTTTGCTGCTGAAAGTTGCAGGCTTATTCCTATGCCTGTCATTATGTTAGCACTGTCTGCTGAAAAATGCAAGACGAATGAATGAAGTTCTTGCAACGCCGCCGGGCGTATCAACCAACACCAACAGCCGAAAGAAACGGAGTGATCAAAGCACATGAAGGTGAAAGACGTACAGCACGGCAAAACCACACGAAAGAGCTTTGCACGAATCGAAGAGATTCTCGAAATGCCGAATCTCATCGAGGTGCAGAAGAAGTCTTACGAATGGTTCCTGGATCAGGGCCTGCGTGAGGTTTTTGACGATACCGCGTCCATCACGGACTACACCGGAAATCTGGAGCTTTCCTTCCTCGATTTTTCGATGGACGAGGAGCCGAAGTACAGCATTGAGGAGTGCAAGGCACGAGATGCAACGTATGCAACTCCGCTGAAGGTCCGCATGCGTCTGCGCAACAAGGAGACCGGCGAGATCAAGGAGCAGGAAATCTTCATGGGTGATTTCCCGAAGATGACCCACGCTGCTACCTTCATCATCAACGGTGCAGAACGCGCGATCGTATCTCAGCTCGTTCGTTCCCCGGGCGTATACTACGGCAGGGAGCTTGACAAGACCGACAAGGTTCTGCTCTCCGCTACCGTAATCCCGTACCGCGGCGCATGGCTCGAGTACGAGACCGATGCAAACGACGTTTTCTACGTTCGCATTGATAAAAACCGCAAGATTCCGATCACCAGCTTCATCCGTGCCATCGGCGTTAAGACCGATGCCGAGATCAAGGAGCTGTTCGGTGAGGACCCGCTGATCGTTGCAACCCTCGACAAGGACCCGGCGCATACCGCCGAGGAAGCCCTCATCGAGATCTACAAGAAGATGCGTCCGGGCGAGCCGCCCTCTGTGGAGTCGGCTACCTCTCTGATGGACGCCATGTTCTTCGATATGCGCCGCTACGATATTTCCGCAGTCGGCCGCTACAAGTACAACAAGAAGCTGAACATCGCACGCCGCATCACCGGCCACAAGCTGGTAAATGCAGTCGCTGACCCGATGACCGGCGAGGTTCTGGCTGAGGACGGCGAGGTTCTCTCCCGCGAGAAGGCAACCATGATGGCTGCCCGCGGCGTAAACAGTGTTGTGATCGAGTCTGCTGAAGGCACTGCTGTTAAGGTATTCGGCAACGGCATGGTAGACGT
Source organism: Butyricicoccus sp. (assembly GCF_977037065.1). Taxonomy (NCBI): domain Bacteria; kingdom Bacillati; phylum Bacillota; class Clostridia; order Eubacteriales; family Butyricicoccaceae; genus Butyricicoccus; species Butyricicoccus sp. The sequence continues at coordinate 7,285 of NZ_CDRQNY010000012.1, forward strand.
AAACGATTTCTCCGAGTACCTCGGCGGCGCAACCGCAGAGGATCTGGGTCTCAAGGAGAAGGTTCGCTTCACCGTCCTCAAGGAGATCATCGACTCCGGCGTACAGGGCGACGAGCTGAAGAAGACCGTTAAGGAGCGTCACTTCGATCTGGTTCCGAAGACCATCATCGTTGATGATATGCTCGCTTCCATCTGCTATCTGCTCAACCTCGGTCACGGCATCGGCACGGTTGACGATATCGACCATCTGGGCAACCGCCGTCTGCGCTGCGTAGGCGAGCTGCTGCAGAACCAGTTCCGCATCGGCTTCTCCCGCATGGAGCGCGTTATCCGCGAGCGCATGACCATTCAGGACCTCGACGTTGTTACGCCGCAGTCCCTGATCAACATCCGCCCGGTAACCGCTGCCATCAAGGAGTTCTTCGGTTCCTCTCCGCTGTCCCAGTTCATGGACCAGAACAACCCGCTGGCTGAGCTGACCCACAAGCGCCGTATGTCCGCCCTCGGCCCCGGCGGTCTGTCCCGTGACCGTGCATCCTTCGAGGTTCGAGACGTACACTACTCGCATTACGGCCGTCTGTGCCCGATCGAGACCCCTGAAGGTCCTAACATCGGCTTGATCTCCTATCTGGCAACCTACGCACGCATCAACGACTTCGGCTTTATCGAAGCACCGTACCGCGTAATCGAAAAGACCAAGGACGAGGAAACCGGCGAGGTCCTCTGCCACGTTACCGACGAGGTTCGCTACATGACCGCGGACGTCGAGGACGAGTACATCGTCTGCCAGGCTACCGAGCCGCTCGACGAGAACAACAACCTCGTAAACGACCGTGTAACCTGCCGTATGCGCGACGAGTTCGTTGAGGTAGACCGCAAGGACGTTGACCTGATGGACGTTTCTCCGCGCATGATGATCTCGGTTGCTACCGCATTCATCCCGTTCCTCGACCACGACGACGCAAACCGCGCACTGATGGGCGCGAACATGCAGCGTCAGGCCGTACCGCTGCTCCGCACCGAGGCTCCGGTCGTTGCAACCGGCATGGAGTACAAGGCAGCTGTTGACTCCGGTACGATTCCGCTGGCAGAGGGTGACGGCGTTGTTACCCGCGTAACCGCCCGCGAGGTTTGCGTACACTACGACAACGGCACCGACAAGACCTATCCGCTGACCAAGTTCATGCGTTCCAACCAGTCTACCTGTATCAACATGCGTCCGATCGTTGATCTGGGCGAGCGCGTCAAGGCAGGTGACGTTCTGTCCGACGGCCCGTCTACCGATCAGGGCGAGGTTGCACTGGGCAAGAATGCCCTCATCGGCTTCATGACCTGGGAAGGCTACAACTACGAGGACGCCGTACTGCTGAACGAGCGTCTGGTACGCGACGACGTTTACACCTCCATCCATATCGAGGAGTACGAGTCCGAATCCCGTGATACCAAGCTCGGACCCGAGGAGATCACCCGCGATATCCCGAACGTCGGCGAGGACGCACTCCGCAACCTCGACGAGCGCGGCATCATCCGTGTCGGCGCTGAGGTTCATGCCGGCGACATCCTGGTCGGCAAGGTTACCCCGAAGGGCGAGACCGAGCTGACCGCAGAGGAGCGCCTGCTCCGCGCGATCTTCGGCGAGAAGGCACGCGAGGTTCGTGATACCTCTCTGCGTGCGCCGCACGGCGAATCCGGTATCGTTGTAGACGTTAAGGTATTTACCCGTGAGAACGGCGACGAGCTGTCTCCCGGTGTCAACATGGTTGTCCGCGTTTATATCGCGCAGAAGCGCAAGATCTCTGTCGGCGATAAGATGGCAGGCCGTCATGGTAACAAGGGTGTCGTTTCCCGCATTCTGCCGCAGGAGGATATGCCGTTCCTGGAGGATGGCCGTCCGCTCGACATCGTACTGAACCCGCTGGGCGTACCGTCCCGAATGAACATCGGTCAGGTGCTCGAGGTTCACCTTGGCTTCGCTGCCAAGAAGCTCGGCTGGAAGGTCGAGACCCCGGTATTCGACGGCGCAACGCTCGAGGATATCAAGGAGACGCTGGTTGCAGCAGGCGTTAACGAGGACGGCAAGAGCGTCGTATACGACGGCCGTACCGGTGAGAAGTTCGATAACCGCGTAACTGTTGGTTATATGTACTACCTCAAGCTGCATCATCTGGTAGACGATAAGATCCATGCCCGTTCGACCGGCCCGTACTCGCTCGTAACCCAGCAGCCTCTGGGCGGCAAGGCGCAGTTCGGCGGCCAGCGCTTCGGCGAGATGGAAGTTTGGGCGCTGGAAGCATACGGCGCCGCATATACCCTGCAGGAGATCCTGACCGTCAAGTCCGACGATATCACCGGCCGTGTCAAGACCTACGAGGCGATCGTCAAGGGTCACAACGTACCGCAGCCGGGCGTTCCGGAATCCTTCAAGGTACTCACCAAGGAGCTGCAGGCTCTGTGTCTGGATATTCAGGTTCTGGACGAGAACATGGAAGTGATCGAGCTGTCTGAGGACGACGACGAGGAGACCGCTGAGTACACCCGTCCGATGGAGCAGGCTGTCTCCGGCGCGGATGACGAGTTCACCGCAGCAGGCTTCGGCATCAACGATGCCGAGGAAGGCGACACCGATCTCTTTGCACTGGATAACCCCGCCGAGGATGGCGGTGACGATGCCGAAGGTGATTTCGACGACGGTCTGGGCGAATAAGGCTGAGCGTAAGTGAAATCATCTGTGAATAGGGAAGGAGCATCTTAAAATATATGGGATATCATACGTTTAACGCCATTAAGATCGGTCTGGCTTCGCCCGAGCTGATCCGCCAGTGGTCTTACGGCGAGGTAAAGAAGCCCGAAACCATTAACTACCGTACGCTCAAGCCGGAACGCGATGGCCTGTTCTGCGAGCGTATCTTTGGACCGACCAAGGACTGGGAGTGCCACTGCGGCAAGTACAAGAAGGTCCGCTTCAAGGGCAAGATCTGCGACAAGTGCGGCGTTGAGGTCACCAAGGCCAAGGTCCGCCGCGAGCGCATGGGCCACATTGAGCTGGCAGCGCCGGTATCGCACATCTGGTACTTCAAGGGCATCCCGTCCCGCATGGGCCTGATCCTGGATATCAGCCCGCGTGTACTGGAGAAGGTCCTGTACTTTGCAAACTATATCGTAATTGATCCGGGCGACACGCCGCTGATGAAGAAGCAGATCCTGACCGAGGCTGAGTACCGCGACATGCGTGAAAAGTACGACGAGGACTTCCGTGCCGGCATGGGCGCGGAGTCCATCAAGGAGCTGCTCGCGGAGCTGGATCTCGACCAGCTCTCCAAGGAGCTGACCGCAGAGCTGCGTGAGGCTTCCGGTCAGAAGCGCCTGCGCATCATCAAGCGACTGGAGGTTGTTGAATCCTTCCGTCTGTCGCACAACCGCCCGGAGTGGATGATCATGGACGTTGTTCCGGTCATCCCGCCGGAAATCCGCCCGATGGTACAGCTGGACGGCGGCCGCTTCGCAACGAGCGACCTGAACGACCTGTACCGCCGCGTCATCAACCGCAACAACCGCCTCAAGCGCCTGCTCGAGCTGGGTGCGCCGGATATCATCGTGCGCAACGAGAAGCGCATGCTGCAGGAGGCTGTTGACGCCCTGATCGATAACGGCCGCCGCGGCCGTCCGGTCACCGGCCCGAACAACCGTGCACTCAAGTCCCTGTCCGACATGCTGAAGGGCAAGCAGGGCCGTTTCCGTCAGAACCTGCTCGGCAAGCGAGTTGACTACTCCGGCCGTTCGGTTATCGTCGTAGGCCCGGATCTGAAGATCTATCAGTGCGGTCTGCCGAAGGAAATGGCACTCGAGCTGTTCAAGCCGTTCGTTATGAAGAAGCTGGTTGAGGACGGCACCGCGCAGAACATCAAGTCTGCCAAGAAGATGGTAGAGCGTGCAAAGCCCGAGGTATGGGACGTGCTCGAGGGCATCATCAAGGGTCATCCGGTTATGCTGAACCGTGCACCGACCCTGCACCGTCTGGGTATTCAGGCGTTCGAGCCGGTCCTCGTAGAAGGCCGTGCGATCCGCCTGCATCCGCTGGTATGTACCGCATTCAACGCCGACTTCGACGGCGACCAGATGGCAGTTCACGTTCCGCTGTCCGCAGAGGCACAGGCTGAGGCTCGTCTGCTGATGCTGTCCGCGAACAACCTGCTCAAGCCGCAGGACGGCAAGCCGGTTACCATTCCGTCTCAGGATATGGTCCTCGGCTCCTACTACCTGACCATCGACCGCGATACCGAGCCGGGCGCCGGCAAGGTATTCCGCAACGTGGACGAGGCTCTGATGGCGTACAACGAGGGTATCGTTGGCATTCACGCGCCGATCAAGGTACGTCTGTCCAAGGAAGTAAACGGCAAGACCGAGTCCGCTATCGTAGACGCGACCCCGGGCCGCCTGATCTTCAACGAGCGCATCCCGCAGGACCTCGGCTTTGTTGACCGCTCGGATCCGTCCAAGAAGTTTGATCTTGAGATCATGTTCACCTGCGGCAAGAAGGAGCTTGGCAAGATCATTGACAAGTGTATCCGCGTACACGGCTTCCATATCACCGCTGAGGTGCTCGACTCCATCAAGGCGATGGGCTACAAGTACTCCACCAAGGGTGCGCTGACCGTAGCCGTAGCCGACATGCTCGTGCCGGAAGGCAAGGACGAGATGATCCGCGAGTCCGAGAAGAAGGTTGCCAAGATCGACCGCAAGTACAAGCGCGGCTTTATCACCGATCAGGAGCGCTATCGTCTGACCGTAGCCGAGTGGGAAGAGACCACCAAGAAGGTTACCGCAAAGCTGCAGGCCAACATGAAGGAGCAGCGCTACAACCCGATTCACATGATGGCTGATTCCGGTGCCCGTGGTTCTATCAACCAGATCCGTCAGCTGGCCGGTATGCGAGGCCTGATGGCATCCGCCTCCGGTAAGACCATCGAAATCCCGATCAAGTCCAACTTCCGTGAAGGCCTGACCGTACTCGAATACTTCATCGCTGCCCGCGGCGCTCGAAAGGGCATGGCCGATACCGCACTGCGTACCGCTGACTCGGGTTACCTGACCCGCCGTCTGGTAGACGTTTCTCAGGACGTTATCATCCGCGAGGACGACTGCGGCGCAACCAAGGGTATCTGGGTAGAGGATATCAAGGAAGGCAACCAGATCATCGAGCCGCTGCGCGAGCGTCTGCTCGGCCGCTTCCCGGTTGACGATATCGTAAATCCGGAGACCGGCGAGGTTATCGTACCGAAGAGCAAGATGATGACCGAGGCTGACGCCGATGCGGTTGTCGGCGCCGGCATCACCCGCGTTCAGATCCGCTCCGTGCTCGAGTGCCGTGCCCGCAAGGGTGTCTGCGCGCACTGCTACGGCATCAACCTGGCAATGGGCACGCCGGTCGGCAAGGGTGAGGCTGTCGGTATCATCGCAGCACAGTCCATCGGTGAGCCGGGTACCCAGCTGACCATGCGTACCTTCCATACCGGCGGTGTCGCAGGTTCGGATATTACGCAGGGTCTTCCGCGAGTTGAGGAGCTGTTCGAGGCCCGCAAGCCGAAGAAGGCTGCAACGCTTGCCGAGATCGGCGGCATGGTCTCCATCGAGGAGTCCAAGCGCACCACCGTCAAGACCGTCAACATCGTCAACCCGCAGACCGGCGATATGCGTTCCTACCAGCTGGCTTCGTCCTCCGGTATCCGCGTAACCGACGGTCAGGAGATTCCGCAGGGCTTCCAGCTGAACGAAGGCTCGCTCAACCCGCATGACATTCTGCGTATCCTCGATCCTCGCGCCGTTCACGACTACGAGATCAAGGAAGTTCAGAAGGTTTACCGTCAGCAGGGCGTAGATATCAACGATAAGCATATCGAGGTCATCGTTCGTCAGATGATGCGCAAGGTTCGCGTTGAGGACGCAGGCGACGCTGAGGTTCTGCCGGGTTCTGTTATGGACTGGCTCGAGTTCGAGGATTACAACAACAAGGTGCAGGCACGCATCGACGCCGGCGAGGAAGGTCTCCGTCTGGCAGTTGCGGAGCCGACCCTCATGGGTATCACCAAGGCATCCCTCGCAACCGATTCATGGATGTCCGCTGCATCCTTCCAGGAGACCACCCGCGTGCTGACCGACGCCGCAATCAAGGGCAAGGTCGATCCGCTGATGGGCCTGAAGGAGAACGTAATCATCGGCAAGCTGATTCCGGCCGGCTCGGGTGTGTCCGATTACTGCACCGGTCACTACGAGCAGACTGTAAATCTCGACTGATTTGCAGAAAGCCGAAAACGCTGTATAGATTAAGTAAAACAGGGGAACACTGTAAGGTGTTCTCCTGTTTTTGCTTGTGCCGAATGGAAAATTGAGAATGGAGAATTACCGTGACGGTTTACAATGTTTCTCCGTTTCAATTTTATGCTGAATGGATACCGTATCTATCCGGTCTGTACAATCTACCCCGTAGGGGCGAACATTGTTCGCCCGCAAACCGATAACGACAGGCACATATTTATTGGTAGACCGTTTGCATAATGTTACCCCCGTAGGGGAGGCCATTAGGCCATTGGCCTCCTGTGCTATGGTTAAACGGATGCGTGGGCGAGCACTGCTCGTCCCTACGGGATAACGTGTACCAATTGTTAGAAACGGTGCGCCGAGGTCGTCGCACCCTACGGTATAGCGTAATCATTGAATGTATCCTGCGGAAACTCCTTTTGCCAGGGGTCAAATTTGTCTGGAAAAGAAATTTCTCGTAAAAAATAAAAAAATTCGAGAAAACACTTGACAACAAGGGGACAAACCCGTATACTATGGGAGTATGCCGTATAGGAGGAATATTATGCTTTCAGAACTTCACACGGCGCACAAGGTGATCGGTGTAAAGCAGTCGAAAAAAGCGATTCGGGACGGCGCAGCCGCACAGGTCTTTGTTGCGCTGGACGCAGAAAAACGAATCGTCGGACCGATTTATGAGCTTTGCAGTGAACACGGTATGGAAGTTACCGAGGTCACCACGATGACGGAGCTCGGCGATGCGGTCGGCATTGATGTCGGCGCGGCAGTAGTCGTAGTTCTGCACTGATTTTTCTTTGTTGAATTGCGCAAAACGCGCTTTTCATAAATATCTTTGAAAGAAGGAGGAAATAAAATGCCAACTTTTAACCAACTCGTCCGTAAGGGTCGTGAGGCAGTCGTTACCAAGTCTACGGCACCGGCTCTTCAGGTAGGCTACAACTCTCAGAAGAAGAAGGCTACCGATCAGTCCGCTCCGCAGAAGCGCGGCGTTTGCACCACGGTTAAGACCATGACTCCGAAGAAGCCGAACTCTGCTCTTCGTAAGGTAGCTCGTGTAAAGCTGACCAACCAGATGGAAGTTTCCGCTTACATCCCCGGTGAAGGCCACAACCTGCAGGAGCACTCTGTAGTTATGGTTCGCGGCGGTCGTGTAAAGGACCTTCCTGGTGTTCGTTACCACATCATCCGTGGTACTCTGGATACCCAGGGTGTTGCTAACCGTCGTCAGGCTCGTTCCAAGTACGGCGCTAAGCGCCCGAAGGCCGGCAAGTAATCTGCGCCTGACCGCGCATATCGTCGTTGCACCCACACTTGCGTACCTTTGTACGCGGCGTGCGGGATGCGCCTAGATCTGCACGATCATGCTTGATTACTCCTGTACAGTTACAATATGTGCTGTGCAGCCTGTAATGAGCCAACCCACAAGGTTTTGCGAGAAAGTTATTTTTCAGCAAAGCAGCTATGCTTTGTCTGAGGCATTTTAGTTCCGATTGCATAAATCGGGCCTTTACCTCGGACAGGCATGAACAACGGCGGTCAAAGATCCGCCGAAGTACCTATGAAATCAAATATTTTTGAAGGAGGGAAGTAAAGTGCCAAGAAGAGGTAATGTCCCCAAGAGAGACGTTCTGCCCGATCCGCTTTATAATTCCAAGCTCGTCACCAAGCTGGTAAACTCTATCATGCTCGACGGCAAGAAGGGCGTTTCGCAGAAGGTTGTTTATGGTGCTTTCGATATCGTTCGTGAAAAGACCGGTCGTGAACCGCTGGAGGTTTTCACCGAGGCTATGGAAAACATCATGCCGACCCTGGAAGTTAAGGCTCGCCGTGTAGGCGGCGCTACCTACCAGGTGCCGATGGAAGTTCGCCCGGAGCGTCGTCAGACCCTGGGCCTGCGTTGGATCACCAAATACTCCCGCGCTCGTTCTGAAAAGACCATGCGTGAGCGTCTGGCAGGCGAGATCCTGGACGCTTGCAACAATCTGGGCGGTGCTGTTAAGAAGCGCGAGGATACCCACAAGATGGCAGAGGCGAACAAGGCGTTCGCACACTACCGCTATTAATCTGTCGGTTTCCGCATAACGCTTTGAAAGGAGAGCAATATGCCTAGAGAATATTCCCTGGAAAGAACCAGAAATATCGGCATCATGGCGCACATCGACGCCGGTAAGACCACTACCACCGAGCGTATTCTGTATTACACCGGTGTAAACCATAAGATCGGCGATACCCATGACGGTACCGCTACCATGGACTGGATGGAGCAGGAGCAGGAGCGTGGTATCACCATCACCTCCGCAGCTACCACCTGCCACTGGTCCGGCTCTACTCATCAGTTCCCGGAGCATCGTATCAACATCATCGACACCCCGGGCCACGTTGACTTTACCGTAGAGGTAGAGCGCTCCCTGCGTGTACTGGACGGTTCTGTAACCGTATTCTGTGCAAAGGGCGGCGTAGAGCCGCAGTCTGAGACCGTTTGGCATCAGGCTGACAAGTACAAGGTTCCGCGTATGGCGTTCGTAAACAAGATGGACATCATGGGTGCTGACTTCTACAACGTAGTCGGCATGATGAAGGACCGTCTGAAGTGCAACGCTGTTCCGGTTCAGCTGCCGATCGGCTCTGAGGATACCTTCAAGGGTATCATCGACCTGATCACCATGCGCGCTGAGGTTTACTACGATGACCTCGGCAAGGATATCCGCGACGAGGATATTCCGGCTGACATGATGGAGAAGGCTCAGCAGTACCACGACGAACTGTGGGAGCACGTTGCTGAGCTGGACGAGGACCTCATGATGAAGTACCTCGAGGGCGAAGAGCTGACCATTCCGGAAGTTAAGGCTGCAATCCGCAAGGGCTGTATCGCCAACGAGATCGTTCCGGTACTCTGCGGCACCGCATACCGCAACAAGGGCGTACAGCCGCTGCTGGACGCTGTTATCGAATACATGCCGGCTCCGACCGACATCCCGGACATCAAGGGTGTAAACCCGCAGACCGACGAGGAAGATTCCCGTCCGTCTTCTGATGACGCGCCGTTCTCCGCGCTGGCGTTCAAGATCGCTACCGACCCGTTCGTTGGCCGTCTGACGTTCTTCCGCGTATACTCCGGCACCATCACCGCTGGTTCCTCCGTACTGAATGCTACCAAGGATCAGCGCGAGCGTCTGGGCCGTATTCTGCAGATGCACGCTAACCACCGTCAGGATATCGACTGCGTATATTCCGGCGATATCGCTGCGGGCATCGGCTTTAAGAACACCACCACCGGCGATACGCTGTGTGATGAGAAGCACCCGATCATCCTCGAGTCTATGGAGTTCCCGGACCCGGTTATCCGTGTTGCGATCGAGCCGAAGACCAAGGCTGGTCAGGAGAAGATGGGTATCGCGCTGGCTAAGCTGGCAGAAGAGGACCCGACCTTCAAGACCTACACCGATGAGGAAACCGGCCAGACCATTATCGCTGGTATGGGCGAGCTTCATCTGGAGATCATCGTTGACCGTCTGCTGCGCGAGTTCAAGGTAGAGGCTAACGTAGGTTCTCCTCAGGTTGCTTACAAGGAGACCATCCGCCGCTCCGCTGACGTTGATCAGAAGTACGCTCGTCAGTCCGGTGGTAAGGGCCAGTACGGCCATGTTAAGATCATCGTTGAGCCGAACGAGTCCGGCAAGGGCTACGAGTTCATCAACAAGATCGTTGGCGGTGCTATCCCGAAGGAATATATCGAGCCTGTTAATCAGGGTATCCAGGGCGCTATGCAGGCTGGTATCCTCGCAGGCTACCCGGTTGTTGACGTTAAGGTAACCCTGTATGATGGCTCTTACCACGAAGTTGACTCCTCTGAGATGGCGTTCAAGATCGCTGGTTCTATGGCGTTCAAGGAAGCTATGAAGAAGGCTGATCCGGTTCTGATGGAGCCGATCATGCAGGTTGACGTAATGGTACCGGAGGAGTACATGGGCGACGTTATCGGCGACTTGAACTCCCGTCGTGGTCAGATCCAGGGCATGGAGCCGCGCGGCGGCGTACAGGCTATCTCTGCCGGCGTTCCGCTGAGCGAGATGTTCGGTTACGCAACTGCTCTGCGTTCCCGCACCCAGGGCCGTGGCCAGTACACCATGCAGCCGAGCCACTACACTGAAGTGCCGAAGAGCATTCAGGAGAAGATCATCGACAACCGTAACAAAAACAACGACTAAAATCTGCTGCACCCTATTGCATTTTTTCTCGAAATGCAGTAAAATAAATGCAACATGACTTTTAATTCATTTTACGAGGAGGATATCCACAATGGCAAAGGAAAAATTTGACCGTTCTCTGCCGCACGTTAACATTGGCACCATCGGCCACGTTGACCACGGCAAGACCACTCTGACCGCTGCAATCACCAAGGTTCTGGCTCTCGAGGGCGATGCTGAGTATCAGGCATACGACGCAATCGACAAGGCTCCGGAGGAGAAGGAGCGCGGCATTACCATCAACACCGCACACGTTGAGTATCACACCGCTAACCGTCACTACGCTCACGTTGACTGCCCGGGCCATGCCGACTACGTTAAGAACATGATCACCGGCGCTGCTCAGATGGACGGTGCTATCCTGGTTGTATCCGCTGCTGACGGCCCGATGCCGCAGACCCGCGAGCACATCCTGCTGTCCCGTCAGGTAGGCGTTCCGTATATCGTTGTCTTCATGAACAAGGCTGATCAGGTAGACGACGAGGAGCTGCTCGACCTGGTTGAGATGGAGATCCGTGAGCTGCTGTCCTCTTACGATTTCCCGGGCGACGACGTTCCGGTAATCCGTGGCTCCGCTCTGAACGTTCTGACCTCTGACTCCACCGATCCGAACGCTCCGGAGTACAAGTGCATCCGCGACCTGATGGAAGCTGTTGACACCTATATCCCGACCCCGGACCGTGCTGCTGACAAGCCGTTCATCATGCCGGTCGAGGACGTATTCTCCATCACCGGTCGTGGTACCGTAGCTACCGGCCGTGTAGAGCGTGGCCAGCTGAAGATGGGCGAGGAAGTTGAGATCGTTGGTCTGATGGACGCTCCGCGCAAGACCGTTGTAACCGGTATCGAGATGTTCCGCAAGCTGCTCGACTACGCTGAAGCAGGCGACAACATCGGTGCTCTGCTCCGTGGTATTCAGAAGACCGAGGTTGAGCGCGGTCAGGTTCTGGCTAAGCCGGGCTCCATTCACCCGCACACCAAGTTCCACGGTCAGGTATACGTTCTGAAGAAGGAAGAGGGCGGCCGTCATACTCCGTTCTTCAACAACTACCGTCCGCAGTTCTACTTCCGTACCACCGACGTAACTGGCGTTATCACTCTGCCGGAAGGCACTGAGATGTGCATGCCGGGCGATAACGTTGAGATGGACGTTGAGCTGATCACCCCGATCGCTATCGAGGAAGGCCTGCGTTTCGCTATCCGTGAGGGTGGCCGCACCGTAGGTTCCGGCGTCGTAACCGCTATCAACGCTTAATTTCAGTTAAGCAATAGCATAACGCAATTTACAAGCTCCCATGCTTCGGCATGGGAGCTTTTTTGTGCGTAAAATCCTCTTTCCTGCGCATACTATGCGAGGGAGGGATGCAATTATGCCGGAAAATCATGAAAACCGCTATCAGCTCCGGGCGGCCGAGAAGGCGTTCGAGTGGCTGCGCCGCAGCAAACCGGCAGTGGCCGCGCGGGAACAGGAAAAGATGAGCGAGGGTATCGCGGTGCCGCCCAATGAACGGGATTGCGGCACCGCCTGTTCCATGCAGGGCACCGATCGGGAAACGCTCAACGAGTGGTGCAAAGAACACGAAACCTGAAAAAGAGACGCGAAAGCGTCTCTTTTGAGGCTGTCGAAAAACTATCGTTTTCCGAGCAGCCTCTCGCTCGAAACCACGCTTTCGAGCGAATACTGAAGAAAAACCGCGCCCTACGGGCACATTTTTTCTTCCCTTGTATAAATTCCGAGATACATGCTCCCGGAATTTATGAATTTGCTTCGCAAATTCTATTTTATGCGTGCTGCCGCACGAAGCGTGAAAATTAAAATAATACTTTTTTGACAGACTGAAAAGAGACGCGAAAGCGTCTCTTTTTCAGAAATGGAGAATTGAGAATGGAAAATGAAATTTGGATATAGTTCTATCATCACGTTCATTCTCCATTCTCAATTTTCAATTATTCCCTGATTTTCTGCTCGGTTTACTTATCCGAACAATTGTGCTATACTATATACTAACAAAGTATTCCCTCCGTGCATAGGCTGATAGCAGGAGGGAACGCTCATGTCTGTTTTTCTGCAATCGGTTCTGGCGGTATTTGCCGCGGTGGGATTTTACACCGTGCTGCACACGGTGTACGAGATCGTCTCCGCGCGGCTGCTGCGGCTGCACGGCTCGGCGGAGCTGACGCTGTACGGCGACGGCTGCGATGCCGTCAGCGAACACCTGATCCGCGCGGCACTGCGCGTGCGGCGGCAGTATTTTTCCGGTCTGCTGATCACATTTGTCGAAATCGGCAGCGGACAGGGACAGAACATCGCCAAGCACATGGCGGCACGGCAGGACATAACCTATCTGGAATGACAAGTTGGGACGGTGGGACGTTGGACGAAAAAGAATATTTGATCGTGCGCGGCACGGTGCAGCAGATCGTTTACTACAACGACGAAAACGGCTACGCCGTGCTGCGCCTTGCTGCGGAAAACGGAGCCGAGGTCACGGCGACCGGCACGTTTCCCAACATTGGACTGGGTGAGGAGGTCATTCTGACCGGCTGCTGGGTGACGCACCCGACATACGGCGAGCAGTTTGCGACCGAGGCGTTTGAGCGCCGGCTGCCGACCTCGGTGCGCGGCATCGCGGAGTACCTCGGTTCGGGTCTGATTCGCGGCATCGGTCCGCGGCTGGCGGCAAAAATTGCGGAAAAGTTCGGCGAGGACACGTTTGACATTCTTATGCACGAGCCGGAGCGTCTGTCGGAGCTGCGCGGCATTACCGACCGCAAGGCGAAGGAGATCGGCCGTCAGTTCACCGAACAGAGCGAAATGCGCCTGCTGATGGACTTCCTGAGCGAACACGGCCTGCCAGTTGCACTCACGCCGCTGCTGTACAAGCGCCTGCACGACAGCGCCATCGACGCACTGTGCGAGAACCCGTATCTGCTGTGTGACCCGTACTATGATGTGGATTTCAAGCTGGCGGACGGTCTGGCGATGGAGCTTGGACTGTCGCTGCTGAGCGATGAGCGCGTGGACGCGGGCATTCTGTATACGCTGACCTTCAACCTGAACAACGGCCACACGTTCATCCCGGTGGAGAAGCTGCTGTACGCGGTATGCATGCTGCTGAGCGACGATGACGTGGTCGTGGATGAGGATCGGGCGCTGCGCGGCATTTCCCGTCTGGAGGAGAAGGGGCGGCTGGTGCGCGAGCATATCGCGGGCCGCGACGCGGTCTATCTGCGCGATATGCACGACGCGGAGGCCTACCTTGCCGAAATGCTCAGCTACATGGCAGAGCGCAATTATGAGTACGATTTTGACGTGGATGAGCTGCTTTCCACGCTTTTGGAGAGCAGTGAGTTCACTTTTTCCGAGAAACAGCAGCTTGCGATTTCAACGGCTGCACGCAATGGTCTTGTTATCCTGACCGGCGGCCCGGGCACCGGCAAAACGACCACGGTGCGCGGCATCCTGCAGGTGTTTGAGGCACTGGGACTGGACACGCTGCTCGCTGCGCCGACCGGCCGCGCGGCAAAACGTCTTTCTGACCTGACCGGCATGGAGGCGAAAACCATCCACCGGCTGCTCGAGGCAGGCTTTGCGGGCGGCGGACGCACGGTGTTTGCCCGGAGTGTGACCAATCCGCTCGAGTGCGATGCGGTCATTCTGGACGAGGTGTCCATGGTGGACATCACGCTCATGCAGGCGCTCATCAATGCGCTGCCGCACGGTGCACGGCTCGTGCTCGTCGGTGATGCCGATCAGCTGCCGCCGGTCGGCCCGGGCAACTTCCTGCGCGACCTGATCACCTCACATCGGGTGCCGACCATTCAGCTGACTGAGATTTTCCGTCAGGCGCAGCAGTCGGATATTGTCATGAACGCGCACGCGGTCAATGCGGGTGAAATGCCCAGGCCATCCGGCGCGGACGGCGACTTTTTCATCATGAAACGGGCGGATCCGGCGTCTGTTATCGAAACGGTGGCACAGCTTTGCGCCCAGAGACTGCCCAAGCATTACGGCTTCACTCCTGCACAGATACAGGTGCTTTCGCCTGCCAAGCGGCACGGCAGCGGAACCATTCCGCTCAACCGCCGTCTGCAGGAGGCGCTTAATCCACCGAGTGAAAGCAAGCTGGAAAAGCGCTTCGGAGACACCATTTTCCGCGAGGGCGACCGCGTGATGCAGGTGCGAAACAACTACGACATCGTGTGGGAAAAGCAAGGCGACGACGAGCAGGGAACCGGCGTGTTCAACGGCGACGTTGGCGAGATCATCCGCATTTTTCCGCAGCAGGAGTGCATGGTGATTCGCTTTGACGACCGCATTGCGACCTATACCTTTGATATGCTGAACGAGCTGGAGCTGGCGTATGCCGTTACCGTACATAAATCGCAGGGCAGCGAGTTTGACGCGGTGGTGCTCGCTCTGTCGGACGGTCTGCCGCGCAAGCTGCTTACGCGCAACATTCTCTACACCGCGATCACACGCGCGAAGCGCCTGCTGGTTATCGTCGGCAGTCAGGATGTGGTAGCGTATATGGTAAATAACAACCAGAAGGGCAGACGGTACAGCGCGCTGAAAGCTCGTCTTAGGTTAGCCGAAACTTCCGGAGTTCAGTAAAAGGTGCTGATAAAATGCAGAAGAAAGAGAAAAATACCTGCAAGGGATTTACGCTGGTGGAATTGATCGTTGTGCTGGTCATTCTGGCGATCCTTGCGGCATTTATGATACCGGCGCTGATACAGTATATCGAGAGAAGTCTGGAGGCATCCGACCTCATCGAGGTGCGGGCGGCGTATATTGATGTGCTGACTGCGGTTACGGAGCAGGACAGCGAAAACATGAGCAAGACGGTCAGGCTGAAGCAAAAGCAGGATGACTGGCAGTCGAGAGATCCCATTACAATTGCAGGCGTTACCCATTCTAAGGCGCAAGGAGATACCGCAAACTGGAAAGGAATCCCTGCTGCGGGCGGGGAATGCGAGGTGTACTACGACAGCGCAGCGGCTGTGATCGTGTTTGACTGGAAGGGCAAGAGCACATCGGGCAGCACGATCGACTGGAACGAGAAGCTGCACGACATACTCGATCGGACCGGTATTTTGAAGAAACTGAACTATAATCAGAATTTTGAGATCGACTCGAAGTGCACCAATTCCACTATGGTGCCCCAGGTGAAGAAAGAGATCGGAAGCGACAGCCTGCTGAACAGGGGCACATGGGCGTTTCTCGGCAGTTCCACGAACGAGAGCAACCGCTATTTGTTCTGGACATCGGTCGATACAAATGCCGTCGGTGCGGGCAAGCAGATACCGGTCATTGTCAGCCGGGCGAGCGGCGGCTTTTACATCTCCGAAACGATTACCGCGGCCCGGAGCAACAAGGGCAAAAGCTATGTTGCGATTGCGGACCATATCAACAGTTTCAACACCTTTAAGGATTATACCACAGGAACGAAATATGACACGCTGGCGGAGGCGTATGCAGCCTATAAAGAACAGGTGGAAAACGATGTCAGATTCCAGCAGTATAAGAACACGCTGCCGGAGTGATGCCGTTTTCTCTGTCGAATTTTCGGTATTTGCCCCGGAGTCTTGCAAATGGCGCACAAAATCTGTATAATGGTAATACTGTCAATCCACGCGAACAGAGCGCGGAGAAAGGAATGAAATATGGCTTCTTTTCTGCAAAGAATCGCGAAAAAGATGTCGCTTTTTTCGAGCGATATCGGCATCGACCTCGGCACGGCAACCGTGCTGGTCTATGTAAAGGGCAAGGGTGTTGTACTTAACGAGCCGTCCGTTGTGGCGGTGGACAAGGTTTCCGGTAAAATTCTTGCCGTGGGCGAGGAAGCGCAGAGCATGCTTGGCCGTACACCGGG
The DNA here is from genome assembly GCF_977037065.1 of Butyricicoccus sp. Lineage (NCBI taxonomy): Bacteria > Bacillati > Bacillota > Clostridia > Eubacteriales > Butyricicoccaceae > Butyricicoccus > Butyricicoccus sp. The sequence goes on from NZ_CDRQNY010000012.1 coordinate 23,723, forward strand.
CAACATTGTCGCCATCCGTCCGCTGCGCGAGGGCGTTATTTCGGATTACGAGATGACCGAGCGCATGATCAAGGAATTCATCGCAAAGGTGCAGGGCATCCACCTGTTCAAGCCGAATGTGGTCATTTGTGTGCCGTCCATCATCACCGAGGTGGAGGAGCGTGCCGTCATTGATGCGGGCACGCAGGCGGGCGCAAAGCGCGTTTTTCTGGTCGAGGAGCCGGTCGCGGCGGCTATCGGCGCGGGTATCAACATCAACAGGGCCAACGGCAATCTGGTGGTCGATATTGGCGGCGGCACGACCGATGTGGCGGTTATTTCGCTCGGCGGCATTGTCGAGTCCACGTCCATCAAGGTCGCGGGCGATAAGTTCGACGAGGCCATTGTCAAGTACGTCCGCCGTAAGCACAATGCGCTGATCGGCGACCGCACGGCAGAGGAGATCAAGCGCACGGTCGGCTGTGTGTATCCGCGCAGCGAGGAAGCGATCATGGAGGTCAGGGGACGCTGTCTGATGACCGGACTGCCGCGCACGTTTACCGTAAGCTCGAGTGAGATTCTCGATGCACTCGAGGAGGTCTCCTCGGCGATCGTCGAGGCGGTGCACTGGGTGCTCGAGCGCACACCTCCCGAGCTGACCGGCGACATTTCCGCCAACGGTATCACCATGACAGGCGGCGGTTCGCTGATCTGGGGCTTCGATAAGCTGATCGCCTCCAAGACCGGCATTCCGACGCGCGTTGCGGACGAAGCGGTTTCCTGCGTGGCGTACGGTACCGGCAACTGTCTGGAAAACCTGTCGAAAATGCAGGACGGCACGATGAATCTGTCGCGGCAAAGACAAATGAAACGATAAAAGTACATAATTCAAGTTACCGGTAAACGCGAGGAGGGTGAATTCTGATGAGTAAAAACGTAGTTGCAGCTATTCGAGAGGACGCACCGTTCGTACCGGCGGGACGCTATTACTTATTTTCCGAGCCGGCGGCGTGGACGCTGATGCCGACCGACGAGGGCAGCGGGCAGCTGCCGCTCACGCTGGACAAGGGCGCGTATACGCTTACCGCGGACGCGGCACCGACCGAGCCGGACGAAATGCAGGGCATGCTTCGTGTGTACAAGCTGCGCCCTGTCGCGCTGACCCTGACCGACAGCAGCGGAAACCATGCCGCGCTTTCCGTGTCCTACGGCGCGGACAATCTTGCGGTGCTGCAAAGCTGGGGATTCGACTGCCGCAGTGCCGGTGAGCCGACGGACAAGCCTGCGGAAACCTTCACGGTTGCCGTTAAAAACGGCGGCGGACTGCTGCCGAAGGCAAAGCTGGAGGTCTGGCGCGACGGCGATGCGCTGCGCTTTTTCCGTCGGGATAAGGGCCTCTACACGGGCAAGGGCAGCCTGCAGAGCGGTGAGCTGCCGGTTCGTTCGATTCGCTCGGTAAAGGCAGCGGGAGAACTGCGTCGGGAGGCGTATCAGGTACACGGCACAGAGGGCGGTCTTATGACCGGCAGAGCGATTGCGATCGGTTCGGCGCTGGCACTTGTCTTTGGCTTGTTCGGTACACTTCTGCTGAATATTGTCGGTCTGGTAATCGGCATCGTGATCGGCATAATCGTCGGCATTCAGACCAGTTTGCAGGAGGGTGAACCGGACCGTACGGAATACCGCGAGGTAGACGAGCGCAGCACAGCGGTAGAGATTGACGCACCGACAGGCGGTGCTGCAACCTTGTTCTTTGAACCGCAGGCAATGGAGAGCTTCGCTAAATTGCTGACGTTCGAGGAAATGCGCGGAGAAGCAAGGAAAACTGCACCAAAGGCGGATATGATCGACCAGTTGGAGCGGCTGGCTGGACTGCACGAAAAAGGGCACCTGACAGATGAAGAATTTGAGCAGGCGAAAGCGCGTCTGCTCGGGAAAATCTGAGGAATTTATGACCGAACAGGAAAAATATATGAAGGCCGCGCTCAAGCTGGCGCAAAAGGCGGCGGATGAGGGCGAAGTGCCGGTCGGCGCGGTGGTTGTCTGCGATGGCAAAATTGTCGGACGCGGACGCAACCGACGGGAAACCAAAAAAAACGCACTGCACCATGCAGAAATCGAGGCCATCGAGAAGGCGTGTAAAAAGCTGGGCGGCTGGCGGCTGCACCGCTGCGACCTGTACGTTACGCTCGAGCCGTGCCCGATGTGCGCAGGTGCGCTCATCAACTCGCGCATGAAAACCGTGTACTACGGCGCACCCGACCCGAAGGCCGGCTCGTGCGGCTCGCTGATAAATCTGTTCGCACTGCCGTACAATCATCAGCCTGCGTTGGTGAGCGGCGTGCTGGAGCAGGAATGCGCGGACATTCTGCGGAATTTCTTCCGTGAGCTGCGTAAAAAACGGAAAGAAATCCGAAAATTAGAGAAATCACGCGTCGAAGAACAATCATGACGCTTGATTATAGTATGTAAGTCGTGCCGATATTGCAGTTTACTCAATACGCGGCACAGAAAAAAGGGGAAAAATAAACAATGCCAAGAGAAAGACTCGGTTCACGTCTCGGCTTCATCCTGCTTTCCGCAGGCTGCGCCATCGGCGTGGGCAACGTATGGAAGTTCCCGTGGATGGTCGGTCAGTACGGCGGCGGCGCGTTCGTTGTGTGCTATGTGCTGTTCCTGCTCATCCTCGGTCTGCCGATCATGACGATGGAATTTGCCATCGGCCGTGCGAGCCAGAAAAGTCCGGTGCGGGCGTATCAGGCGCTCGAGAAGCCGGGCAGCAAGTGGCATATCCACGGCTATCTGGCGATGATCGGCAACTATCTGCTGATGATGTTCTACACCACCGTGTGTGGTTGGATGCTGTACTACTTCTACCTGACGGTCAGCGGCCGATTTGTCGGCGCGACCGGTGAGCAGGTGCAGGCAGCCTTCCCGGAAATGCTCGGCAAGCCGGTGGTTATGACGGTCTGCATGGTTGCGGTTGTTGTCATCGGCTTTATGATCAACTCGTTCGGTCTGCAGGGCGGCCTGGAGCGCGTGACCAAGGTGATGATGATCATTCTGCTGGCCATCATGGTCGTTCTGGCGATCAACAGCATCATGACCGAAGGCTCGGGCGAGGGCCTGCGCTTCTATCTGATTCCGGATCTCGGCCGTATGCAGGAGTGCGGCATCGCCAATGTTATCGTTGCCGCGATGAATCAGGCGTTCTTCACGCTGTCGCTCGGCATCGGCGCGATGGCTATCTTCGGCAGCTATATCGGCAAGGGCCGTGCGCTGCTCGGCGAGGCCGTCAATGTTGCAATTCTGGATACGTTCGTAGCATTTACTGCCGGTCTGATCATCTTCCCGGCGTGCTTTGCCTTCGGCGTGGCACCGGACAGCGGTCCGAACCTGATCTTCGTTACGCTGCCGAATATCTTTAACCATATGGCGTTCGGCCGCCTGTGGGGCAGTCTGTTCTTCGTATTCATGGCGTTTGCGGCCTTCTCGACCGTCCTCGCCGTGTTTGAGAACATCATGTCCTGCTGCATGGATCTAACCGGCTGGAGCCGCAAAAAGACCGCAGCCATCAACATCGTGCTGATGATCCTGCTGTCGCTGCCGTGCGTGCTCGGCTTCAATGTCTGGTCCGGCTTCCAGCCGTTCGGCGCAGGCTCGAATGTGCTCGACCTCGAGGATTTCCTCGTGTCCAACATCTGGCTGCCGCTCGGTTCGCTAGTTTACCTGTTGTTCTGCACCTCCCGCTGCGGCTGGGGCTGGAAGAACTTCAAGGAGGAGGCCAACGAAGGCGGCGGACTCAAGGTCAAGGATAATATCCGCTTCTATGTAAGCTATATCCTGCCGATTATCGTGCTCATCATCTTTGCACTCGGCATTAAGGATAAGTTCTTCTAAAGAAATGCGAAAAGCACCGCGAAAGCGGTGCTTTGAGGCTGTCGAAAAACTTTGTTTTCCGAACAGCCTCTCGCTCGAAACCACGCTTTCGAGCGAATCTCGAAGAAAAACCGCGTCCTGCGGACACATTTTTTCTTCCCTTGTATAAATTCCGAGATACATGCTCCCGGAATTTATGAATTTGCAAAGCAAATTCGATTGAATGCGTGCTGCCGCACGAAGCATAAAAATCGAATATTGCTTTTTTGACAAGCTGAAAGCACCGCGAAAGCGGTGCTTTTTTTCGTATGCGAAGCAGTAATTGAGAATAGAAAATGGATATTGACCCTGCGGTGAAGCAATGTGCAGATGGGTTGCACGGCGGGGCACCCCAGTGTGGCTTCTCCTGCCCTTCGGGCAATTCACCTTACGTTGCGCCTGCGGAGAGCAGCCGATATGTGTAGCAGTAGATTATCTGTGAACTGCGTATAGGCGGAGAAAGACACGCAAGAGTAACCCGACTGCCGTTTTCCTTTTCGAAGCGGTCGCCGGTCTCTGGTATGCGTCAGATTAGGAAACAAGGGAAAGGTAGGAGTTCAAAGAGGAAGGGCACTCATTGAATCCGCGCACGGCGCGGGAACAATGTTTAGCAGCCTACGGGCAAACCGCAGGTGTCCCTTCCTTTTTGCCCACCGCCGCGGGTGCGGCGAACCTCCCAGCCAAAGGCTGGCTCCAATTCCGCATCCGATAGCACGCATATAAACCCCAATCCCGCATAAGCTGTTGCAAGAAGCAAAAGGGAGGCACCCGCCATGCAGGAGGAAAAAAGCGCAGTCTATACCGTAATCTTAGGTGTATGCCTGTTCCTGTGCCTGCTGATGCTGGGAAATATGCTGATGGGCAGGGCGGATACCGGCACAGCGCCTGCCGCACCCGAGGAGGGCGATGCAATGGAATTTCACATCACGGAGGACGATATCGCGTCTGTGCTGACCGAAGCGCTGCCGTTTCCGGTCGAGGACACGGCGGTCAAAATCAGCCGTGACGGCACGATTGCCGTGACGGCAGCCGTAACCCGTCAAGCACTGACGGAAAGCAATCTGGTACCCGGCAAGCTGCGCACGGCGCTGCTGTTTCTGCCGGAGCGCTGCAAGCTGTACGGCGCGTGGAGCGCAGCTGTTTCAAACGGCAAACTCAGCCTTACCTGCCGGACCATCAAGCTGGAAGGCTTCACCTTGCCCGAGCAGACCGCGCAGGCACTCTCCGATGCGTTCGCCGCACAGTGGAATACCCGCATGGAACAGCGGGACTTCATGCCGCAGACCATACAGTGGCAGGACGGGGAAGCGGTGCTGCTGGGATAACCGCTCTCAACAGGCAAAAGAAAAATCCCTTCGGAAAACCGAAGGGATTTCTGGTATGTAACCTTACTCAAAAATTACGCGGCCTGCGCCCTGATAGCGGGTCGCATAGCTGCCGGTCAGCGACGAGTACTTAACCACATCGCCCGTGCTGGGTGCGTGGATGAACTGGTTACTGCCGACATAAATGCCTACATGACTGATGGACGAGGTGCTGCTGCCGAAGAATACCAGATCGCCCGGCAGAAGGTCGTCGCGGGAAACACGGGTGGTGGCATCATACTGTGCCTGAGCGACACGCGGGATGGAGCCGACCGTGTTCTTGAACACATAGGAGGTGAAGCCGGAGCAGTCGAAGCCGCTCGGCGTGCTGCCGCCGTATACATACGGAACACCGAGGAACTGTGCAGCATAGTTCAGCACGCTCTGGCGCTTTGCGCTGATCGAGACAGAAGCTGCGTTGTTCGACGGGGTGATCGCCGTACCGGACGAAGCAGTTACGAGGTAGTCCGCACTGATGTAGCCGGCCTTGCCTGCGTAGGATACCTTGCTCCAGCCGTTAGACGTGCTGAGCACGGTAACAGCGGTGCCGTTCTTCAGCTCACCGAGAATGGTGGAAGAGGTGCTTGCCGCAGAGCGGAAGTTTACGGTAGAGGAGCACTTAACTACTGCTGCCGTACCGGTGGACGCGGACGTGTTATTGGATGCCGAACCGGTGGTCGATACATAATCCTGCTTGATGTAGCCGGTCTTGCCGGAGCAGGTTACCTTGCACCAGCCGTTCGCGGTGCTGACAACGGTAACTGCGGTGCCGTTCTTCAGCTCTGCCAGAATGGAAGAGGAAGTATTGGCCTCGGAACGCAGGTTTACACTCGAGGAACACTTCACCGTACCGGCGGTGCCGGTCGTAGAGGTAACGGTGTTCGACGGAGCGATGGCGGTGCCGGCGGAGCTGCTTGCGAGCGTGATATAATCCGGGTGGATATAGCCGGTCTTGCCATTGTATGTAACCTTGTACCAGCCGCTGCTTACGCCGACTACATTTACCTTGGTGCCGTTCTTCAGCTCACCGTAAGAGGTGGACGAGGTGTTCGGCGCCGAACGGAAATTTACACTGCTCGAGCACTTTACAGTGCCGGTGCCGAGTGCAACGTTGGTTGCGGTGGTGCCGGTCAGGTACTCGCCGCTGACGTAGCCTTCCTTGCCGTTTACGGATACCTTGTACCAGCTGGAGCTGTTATTCAGTACCGCAACCGTGGTACCCTTGGAGAGGGTCGTGATCACTGCACCGCCGGGGGACTGACGCAGGTAAAGCGAATCTGCGTTTACCTTGGCCTGAAATACTGCCAGCGAGTTCGGCAGGACCATCGACATCGCAAGTGCACCGGAAAGTGCGAAGCGAGCGAGTTTTTTAGAAAAAGACATGAAATTGAAGCCTCCGTTTCAAAATGGGAGAAAACAGCCTTTACACTGCCGCAGCAAGCTGCGGTGAAGTCTTACTTCGTGTGCAGTGCTCTGCCGAGCCAGATGGATGCAATATCCATCGCTGCCCACATGCTGTTCTTCTCGGTTTTCTTGACGATACGCTCTTTCATACGTACGTTGGGATCGGTCTGCTGAAGCTGTACGGATACACGCTTTGCAACCGGCAGACCCTTGTAATCACTAGATTCGAGGATCTGCATCATAATGATGTGAGAGTCACTCATCGAGCCGTAATAGATGATGTTTTCCTTACGCATCAGCGGGTGACCCTTGTATTCCAGAAGGTTATTCTTCTTGGTGGTAGGCATTATCTGCACTCCTTATAGTTACAAAATGGTTACATTCCAAAGTTACATTACGGTTACAGTATAGCATGCTCGAACAGGTTTGTCAAACATTGTTTTGAAATTTCGCATTTTTGTGATAAAATAGAGCCTGTCAAACGCGAAAAAAACGCAGGAATCGACAGCGAAAATCCACAGCGGCCGCACGCGCACGAGAGTAAGGTTACAGACGCTGTAACCCGATCGAACACCATAGGCAACACCGCACAATTAAAGCTGCGGCGCTTTGCGGTAATTTTGTGTCCTAACTTCGTTGTAATTTCACGGTAATACATCAAGTATTACCGCAAAACTACGCCTCGTTAGTACGCAAAATTCCTCGCAAATCGCTCTTGTTCAATTATGCGGTGTTACCTATTATATATAGGCGTTCACAGAGCGCGTGTCGGGCCGCTGAGAGCAAAGGAATGTACATTTGTGAAATTTGCTTTTTTCACCTTGGGCTGCAAGGTTAATTTATTTGAGACGCAGGCGCTCAGTCAGCTGGCGCAGGCGCGTGGACATGAGATCGTGGATAAGGACGCGGACGCCGTGATCGTTAACACCTGTACGGTAACATCGGTGTCCGACCATAAGAATATCCGCGCGTTCCACAAGCTGCGGAGAGACAATCCGAACGCGGTTATCGCGGCGTGCGGCTGCTTTGCACAGACCGATCCGGAGCGTGTCCGCGCCACCGGCGAGATCGACCTTATTTGCGGTACCAGAGACAGGGCGCAGGTGATCGACCTGTGCGAGCAGGCCGTCAGCGGACAGGCCGTACAGGTGCGTGAGAGCGAGGACAGCGGCTTTGAGACTCTGCCTGCCGGTATCCCGCACGGCCGCACGCGCGCGCTGCTCAAGATCGAGGACGGCTGCAACAACTTCTGCACCTACTGCATCATTCCGTATGCGAGAGGGCGGGTGCGCTCACTGCCGGTCGAGCAGGCGCTCGAGCAGACGGCGCGGCTGGCTGACGCGGGCGTGCACGAGATCGTGCTGACCGGCATCGAGATCGCGTCCTACGGCAAGGACTTCGAGCCGCAGGTGCCGCTCACCGAGCTGCTGGAGAAGCTGCTGACCGCGCAGCCGAACGTGCAGTTTCGGCTTGGCTCCCTCGACCCGCGGGCGGTGGACGATGCGTTTTGTGAACGGCTTGCCGGCTTTGCCAATCTCGCACGGCATTTCCATTTGTCCATGCAGAGCGGCTGCGATACCGTTCTCCGGCGCATGAACCGCCACTACACGAGCGAGGAATTTTACCGGTGTGTCGAGCGGCTGAGACGTGCGTTTCCGGACTGCTCGGTTACGACCGATTTGATTGTCGGCTTTCCGGGCGAGACTGAGGACGAGTTTACGCAGACGCTGGCCTTTCTGGAGAGATGCGCGTTCGCGTCCGTGCATGTATTCCCGTATTCTGTGCGCGAGGGCACAAAGGCGGCCGCCATGCCGAGTCAGCTCGATCAGCAGACCAAAACCGCCCGCGCCGAGCGGGCAAAGCAGGTGGCGGAGACGCTCAGCACTGCCTATCGAAAGCAGTTTGTCGGCCGCACGCTGTATGCGCTGCCCGAGCACCCGACCGGCGGCCTGTGGGCGGCGCACGGACGCTACGGCTTTCCTGTATATATAGAGGATCAGGCGGAGAAAAATCATCCGGTCACCGTAAAGGTTATCGGTCTGCACAAGGACGGCGTATTGGTGAAAATTGAGAATTGAAAATTGAGAATGGAGAATGTGTAACCACTTTCGGCCTCTTACCATAGAATGTAATGAAATCTTTGATAGGAGGAAATGACAGTATGTGTTCTTCTAACGGCTTCTGGGGCGAAAATTCCTGGTGGTGGATCATCATCCTGATCATCTTGATCTGGGTATGCTGCGGTCAGGGCAGCGGCGGCTGCGGTTCCTGCGGTACCTGTGGTACCTGTGGTGATAATACCTGCGGCGGCTGCGGTAATTGCGGCAACTGCTGCTGCTGAGCGGCTGACATATCCACAGAAGGGAAGAGGCACCGCGTGAGCGGTGCCTTTTTCGTTTTCTCGGCATAGGGCAACTGAGGAAATGCGAACCGCGCAGGCGGTCTTTTCGGCAGTGGCTGACCGGGGGACGCGAACTGCGTAAGCGTGTTCGCCCCTAACGGGCGGCTTCTTTTCTGCACCGGCTGAGCGGGGTACTCGAACTGCCGCAGGCGTGTTCGCCCCTGACGGGCGGGAAGTTTTTCGCTGAACCTCAGCGGGGAGTGCGCCTACCCGGCGGGGGCACAAGAGGGTAGACACCTGCGGTTTCCACCCTCTGATTTTCTCCCCTTTCCCTTGGAGAGTCTGGCGCAGATTACCGACATGTGACCGCTGCGAAAATAGGGGAACGGCAGAGGAGTTTTTCTACCGTATCTTTCTCAACCTGTTCGCAGGGGCAGATACATTACTGCTACACATATGGGCTACTCTGCGCAAGGCGCGGCATAGCAGTGCCGCGCAACTCTTTAACGCGTTATACCGGAAGGCACCTACGAATTAAGCGTTTGGTACAATTTATCTTCGCAGGTGCTGTCTATATAACGCGCTGACGAATTGCGCGGCACTGTCATGCCGCGCTTGCTTAGATGAAATCACATGTGTAGCAGAATGGCATCTGACACTGCGAACAGGTTACGAAAGACACGGTAGAAAAAATCCTCTGCCGTACTCCTTTTCGAAGCGGTCACATGTCGGCAATCTGCGCCAGATTAGGAAGCAAGGGAAAGGTAGGAGTTCAAAGAGGAAGGAAAACCGCAGGTTGTCCTTCCTTTTTGCCCCCGCGGCGGGCGCCGCGACGCTCCCGCCGCAGCGGCGGCGAATCCCCCCGCTGAGGTTCAGCGGAAAACTTCCCGCCCGGAAAGGGCGAACACGCCTGCGGCAGTTCGAGTGCCCCGCTGGGTCGGTGCAGAAAAGGAGCCGCCCGTTAGGGACGAACACGCTAACGCAGTTCGCGCACCCCGGTCCGCCGGTGCAGGAAAAGGAGCCGCCCCGTTAGGCCGAACCCGCCTGAGGCAGTTCGTATGCCCCGGTCAACCGGTGCAGGAAAAGGAGCCGCCCCGTTAGGGCCGAACCCGCCTGCGGCAGTTCGTATGCCCCGGTCAACCAGTGCAGGAAAGCGCCGAGTTCCACCGCAATAAAAATTTTCAAGAAAATATGCGTTACCCTCTTGCAAAATACGCGAAAATAGGGTATTATATACAAGCACTGTTTTGTATGAACAGTCGAATGATGCTTAATGATGTAAAAAATACTATTATTTGGAGGCATAGCGATTATGACCGCAGGTGAATTTCGTAACGGCGTAACTTTTGAAATGGACGGTCAGGTACAGCAGGTTATTGAGTTCCAGCATGTAAAGCCGGGCAAGGGCGCTGCTTTTGTTCGTGTCAAGATGAAGAACGTCGTAACCGGTGCGGTTACTGAGACCTCCTTCAACCCGACTGCTAAGTTCGAGGAGGCTTTCGTAGAGCGCCGCGAGATGCAGTATCTGTACAATGAAGGCGACCTGTACTACTTCATGGACAACGAGACCTACGAGCAGATTCCGATCAGCAAGGATACTCTGGGCGACGATTTCCGTTTCGTGAAGGAGAACGAGAACGTTAAGGTTCTTTCCTACAAGGGCAGCGTTTTCGCAGTTGAGCCGCCGCTGTTCGTTGAGCTCGAGATCACTGAGACCGAGCCGGGCGTTAAGGGCAACACTGCTACTAACGTACTCAAGCCCGCTACCGTTGAGACCGGTGCTGTTGTTAAGGTTCCGATCTTTATCGAGCAGGGTGAGCGCATCCAGATCGACACCCGTACCGGTGAGTATCTGGGCCGCAGCAAGACCAAGTAAAAATTTGCAGCCAGCAGGGATGGCAGCCGCCATCCCTGATTTGGACATTTAGCTCAGCTGGAAGAGCATCCGCTTGACGTGCGGAAGGTCAGCGGTTCGAACCCGTTAATGTCCACCACCAAGCCACTCATTTTGAGTGGCTTTTTCTTTTGTCTGCACAAAAGCAGCTGAGACCCCACATCTCAGCTGCTTCTATTTTCGTCCCACATTTTGCTTTTACTCTCTGTGCTGCCGCTATCCTTCGGCAGCTGCCTTTTATTGCTCGGTCTCGCGGATATATTTGAAAACCGAGTGCTCCAGATAAAATTGCACGTCACCTTCTGTCAGCTCATACGGCTTGTGGCCGTCAATGCACAGCCAGTATCGTCCGTCCGCACTTTGCTTGAGATAGGCATTCTCGTCGTCAAAATAGACGGTCGAGCTGCTGTCAGGCTCGGCCGGCGGCTCGAATGCCGGCTGCGGCAGCACCGCATACGACAGTGCCAGCAGGACGGCAAAGCTGCCGATGAGTACGGCGCTTGCGGTTCGGCCGTTCGGCTGCTCTGCGCAGGCGAGCACGGCGGTGAATCGCTCCCGCATGGCCTTGTCCGCCTCGGCGCGAAACAGGGCCGTGGACGGCTGCGGCACCGGCTGCTGTGTGCAGCTTTGCTTCATCGCGGCGAGGATGGCGCGCAGATAGGCTGTGCGTTCCTGCGCATTCAGCGTCTGTGCAATCGCACGGTCGCATTTAAGCTCGAGCGTTTGTTCCAAATCCTTCTGCAGCAGGTATACGACCGGATTCCACCAGAAAATGATGCAGTACAGCGTTACGAGCAGCTTGACAGCCGTATCATGGTTGAGAAAATGCGTGTACTCGTGCAGCAGAATGTAGTGCAGCTCGGCATCTGTGTACGTCTTGTTCGGCAGAATGATATATCGGCGCAGCACACCTACGCCAAAGGCGGATTCGATATTCGCGGCTGTACGTCCGCGAACTTTGATGGTGCGGCCGGTCTGACGCCGGATCTCGCTCAGCAGGGAAGCCGTGCGGCTGTCCCATGGCCTGGCTTGCCGCGCAGCGCGGATGGCTTTGCGATACTGCAGCGCGTAACGAATCAGCAGAAAAACTGTGCCGAACAGCCAGATTGCATACAAAAGCAGTCCGACCGACAGGTGTGTGACCGGCTCAGGCTTGCGCGTCAGAAAGCTGTAGATGCGCGGATACACGACGCTGTCGCTCACAATCACTGCGTGCGGAAACTCGAGCGGCAGCAGCAAGCGCGCGGCGCAGAACAGGTACAGCAGCACCATGGTCAGCACGCCGAAATGCGGCCGGAAGCGTGTGCACCGCACAAGATAGATTACGATGATCAACAAACTGCTCCACAAAAGTGCAGATATAAAGGAAAACAGGGTTATTTGCATATTATTTCTCTTCTTTGTTCTGCAGCGCAGCTTCATACTGATCGACCATTTTTTCCAGCTCGGCAATCAGCTTTTCTTCCTGCTCGGATTCGTTTGATTTGGCAGGTTTTTTGAACAGCGCCACGGCGATTCGGGCAAACAGTGCCTGGTTCACGCCTTGCTCCTCGAGCATGTTCGCCAGAAATTCGTCCTTGGTGTAGCAGGGGACAAACTGCCGCGACTGATAGCGTCCGTTCTGCAGCAGACCGCTGACTTGCACCATGCCTTTTTTGACAAGCTGACCGAGCAGTTTGTCGATATAATTGGTGTTCCAGCGGGCTTCCGTAACTTTTTCGGCAAGCTGCAGCGTTGTGAGCGGACGGTTTTCCCGCCATAAGGTGTCCATCAGAATTTCCTCGGAGTTGGACAGCTTGAAGCGTTTCATTGGCCTCACCTCTGTTTTGATAATCACCTGTAAGGTGTTTGTTATAAGATAAGAATAACCACCTTTAAGGTGGTTGTCAATATCTTGATGGAAATTTGTAGGAATATCTGAAACTGGACATGATAAATTGTGAGAAGTGACAACATGTTTTCGGACGACAGGGGGAGAGGCACACCTTTCGGTGTGCCTGAGGCTGTCGAAAAACTATCGTTTTTCGGGCAGCCTCTCGATCGAAACCACGCTTTCGATCGAATGCTGAAGAAAAACCGCGTCCTCCGGACACATTTTTTCTTCCCTTGTGTAAAAACCGAGGTACACAAGGTGAATTGCCGCATAGCGGCAAGAGAGGGTGGTCTGGACCACGCCCCCGGTTTTTATGAATTTGCTGCGCAAATTCTATTTTATACGTGCTGTCGCACGAAGCGCAAAATAGAAATCTGACTTTTTCGACAAGCTGAGGCACACCTTTCGGTGTGCCTCATTTCATTTTCCGCAGATATTCTTTTTGCAGGCGCTGACGGGGTACCACGCACATCCGCGACAAATATCCTCCAGCATGGCCGGGGTCATTTGTGTGTCGATTGCACGGATCAGGTCCTGATAAACATACTCGCCCTCGTGCAGATCAAAGTATTCGACCGTCTTTCGGTCAAAACGGGAGACCTTTTCCTGTGCTTCGCACAGGTCGTCGGCGGTGTGGTGCGGGCAGTGCGCGCATAGAGAATCCGAACCAAAGACAAGCCGAATTCGGGTTCCCGGTACATTTCGCAGAGAATGCACAATCGCACTCATATTTTGCACAAATTCTGTGCTATAGCCCTTGCCGGAGTAGCCTTGTGTGCAAAGCAGATGATGCGGGCGCAGCCGGATCATGCCTTGAGCCCCGGGATGCGCTTGCGAACGAGAAAGCCGATCACGGTTGCAAGAACAGCCTTGATGACAGCGGTCGGGATGAACGGCAGCACGCACGCGGTCACGCCTGCGGCGATCGAGCTGTTCATGAGTACGCAGAACATCGCCGTGCCGACAACGTAGTTGGCAATTGTGCCGATGATCAGTGCGAGTACATACGCGCCGCGGAATACATGACGGTGGTCGGCGCCCCAGCCGATGATAAACGCCATCAGCGGGAAGGAGATCAGAAAACCGCCGGTAGGACCGATAAACTTGTCAAAACCGCCGGAAAAGTTCGCAAGCACCGGTACGCCGATGGCACCGAGCAGCAGATAAATTACGCTTGAAACCGTGCTCAGCTTGGCGCCGAGAACGACAGCCGCCAGTGTGATTGCGAACGTCTGCATGGTCATCGGTACGCCGCCGGGCATCGGAATGGAAATCTGCGCCATGATCGCGATGACCGCCGCGAACAGTCCGGAATAGCAGATGTCGCGCACGGAAAACGCGCTGCGCTGTGCGGGCTTGCTGGAAATGTCACTCATTGGGAGTTCCTCCTCGTTGTTTTGCTTATTGCATTAAACCACAGATTTACTGCAATGTCAACTGGTTTTGGGAAAATGGTTGACGGTATGCGGAAAAAAGAAACAGCCGTTCCGTGCATTTGCACAGAACGGCTGTTTGCTCAACTCGCAGAGCGCTCCCAGCGGGCGAAAATGCGGTGGAGAATCAGGCAGAACAGCAGCGCAAAGACCACGCCGAACACATTCTGCGCGACACGCAGACCGACCGCGCTTTTGAGTCCGTATGCGCTGGTTGCAATAGCGAGCGCACCGAACGTGTTGAACACAGCCTGCCAGCCGTATTTCGCGGAAAAACCGACACCGATGCCGCCAATCACGCCGATATAGGCGTAAATCGAGGACGGAAGCAGGAAATACAGCGCTAAAAAGCAGCAAACACCCGCAATATTTCCGATGATACGCCAGCGAACACGGTAACGCATATCGTCCATCGCGGGAAGGATTGCGCTCATGGCGGCAATGCCCGCCCACATCGCACGCGGCATGCCGCTCAGCTCTGCAAGGAAAAGCACGAGCGGAACGCAGATGATCTGGCAAAGCTGCCATTTGGAGCGCGGATGGCGCAGATCGAAAGCAGGAAGGATGTCTCCTGCACAGAGCTCATAGGCATTGCCGCGATGGTTGCCGTAGAATACCGCACAGACCAGAAGCGCACCGACAGCAAGTCCAAACAGGCGCATTTGATAGGCGTGCCCGCTCACATCGTAACCATACAGCAGCAGATAGCCGAGCACGAGTGTGGACTGATTGAACATTCTCGGCTCGTGGCAGCCGAACAGAATGAGCAGGGCAATCGCAGCAGCATTGATGAACAATCCGCCGACCGGGCCGGCCAGATTGGCTGCATGCGGTCCGACGGCCATAATGCCGAAAAATCCGGCGAGCAGCAGCGTGGACTGCCCTGTGCGAATGCACAGATGTGCGCTGCGGAATACGAGCAGATACAGCAGCACGACTACGCCGACAATGCTGTTGTCCGCGCCGAAGCCCAGACTGTAAAGTGAAACAAAAATAAAGCAGAATGCGACGGTTATCGCAATTTTGGTCAAGTACACGGCAATATGGTACAGCTTTTCGCGCTGTGACGCACTCTCGCGGATGAGTTTCTTTGAGCCTGCCTGATTGACCTGTAATTCCTGATAAAATGTCATGAAATTCCTTTCCAATAGGTGAAAATGAGTAACTGTATAACTATATCACCATCGAAAAGGAATTTCAACTGTTTTTTTCAAAATCGAACAACAGGCCGGATATACTTCCAGAAACGTACACAATCGTGCACAAAATAGAACACACGACCGGGTGCGGTATCCAGACAGCAGCCGGCGGCCGCTCGGCTCGTTCATGAACGCCATCTGCTGCTCGGCTTCGGGGACAAGCTGCCGCAGAAGCGCGCTGACCGTTTCTAAATCCGCTCCGGGAATGCGAGCCTGCTTTTGCATAAAATCCCAGTAACCGATGCTCTCGTAGTTGCGAATGTGTGCGAAACCTGCGACGGCGAACAGTCAAGCAGCCGGGCTAAATACGCGAGTGTCAGCGTTTCGCCCTCGCGCGCACGGATACAGCGGTCAATCTCAGCGATCAGCCGCAGAACATTGTCGTGCCAGTTTTGCATGAAAATCACTCCTTGTCCCTGCATGATACAGGAAAATGAGCTGTGCCGCTTGATCTGATCTGCAAAAAAAGAAAAACCGACGTAAAAACGCCGGTTTTCGATCTTATCCGTTCTTCTTGATGGCATTGATGAGCTGCTCGGCCTGCGGAGCGCCGTGCTTCTTGGCCTGCTCGGCCCAGTAGAGCGCCTCGTGCGCGTTATGCGGCGTGCCTTCGCCGCGTGCGTACAGGATGGCGGTGTTCATCATGCACGCTGCGTTGCCGCCCTGAGCGGCCTTGAGAAAATACTGGAAGGCGAAGGCCGCATCCTGCGGAACGCCGGTACCGGTGCTGTACAGCCATGCCAGACGGCCCATCGCCAGCACGTTGCCGCGGTTTGCGGCAATCTGGTACCAGCGGACAGCCTCGTCCATGTCCTTCTCCAAGCCGCGGTCGCCCGTCTCGATCAGGCTGGCGATCAGTGCCGCAGCCTCCGGATGACCGTATTCAGCGGCCTTGCGGTACCAGGTGAGCGCGGTCTGCTGATTCTTTTTCACGCCGAAGCCCTTGTCATGGTAGCACGCCAGATTGAACATAGCAACCGGATCGTTTTGCTCAGCCGCCTTTTTTGTCCATTCAAAGGCATTCTCAGCATTCTTTTCCACGCCCTGTCCGCGCTCATACAGCGAGCCGAGCGCACGCTGCGCCGGTGCGCAGCCGTCCTCCGCAAGAGCCAGCCACTGACCGGCCGCTTCAGCAAAATTGCCTGCCTTATATGCGTCCAGAGCCTGATTGAACGCCTGTTCAATGCTCTGCTGATTTTCCTTGTTCGCTTCCATTGTTTACTCCTCCAGACAGTACCGCCTCCGAAATATGCGGTATGCAGATATCTTATTTTATCACACCGCACGTCGAAAGTCTACGAAAAAGCGAAAGAAATAGCATGGCACAACCGTATCTTGACAAAAATGTGAAATGTGTGTGAATGGACTTGCGCTTTGCGCTGAAAAAACGTAAACTGGAAATAGGATTTCTTAAACTAAGGTATAGATTGTAAAACAACGGCACTCTATCAGATAAAAGGAGAATGTCAAATGGGACTTATCAAAGCAGCAGCAGGCGCGGGCGGCGGTGTGCTGGCTGACCAGTGGAAGGAATATTTTTACTGTGATGCGATAAACGCGGACGTGCTCGCGGTCAAGGGCCGCAAAAAGGTCACCAAGCGGTCGAGCAACACCAAGGGCGACGAGGATATCATCACAAGCGGTTCGGTCATCGCGGTGGCGGACGGACAGGCGATGATGATCGTCGATCAGGGCAAGGTCGTGGAAGCCGCATTCGAGCCGGGTGAGTTCGTCTACGATTCGTCCGCCGAGCCGACTATTTTCGCCGGTTCGTTTGGTGACAGCGTGTGCAAAATGTTCGCCAACATGGCCAAGCGCTTCACGTTCGGCGGAGAAGCGCCGCGCACGCAGCGCGTCTACTATTTCAACACCAAGGAGCTGACCGGCAACAAGTACGGAACCGCGTCTCCGGTGCCGTTCCGCGTGCTCGATGAGCGGGCGGGCATCGACATGGACATTGGTCTGCGGTGCTTCGGCGAGTACAGCTACAAGATTGTCAATCCCATGCTGTTCTATACCAACGTGTGCGGCAACATGGCAGAGGAATACCGCCGGGAAAATCTGGACAGCCAGCTCAAAAGCGAGCTGCTGACCGCGCTGCAGCCCGCATTTGCACGCATTGGTGCAAATGGTGTGCGCTACTCGGCGCTGCCCGCGCATACGATGGAAATTGCAGACGCGCTCAACGAACAGCTTTCGTCCAAGTGGCGTGAGCTGCGCGGCATCGAGATCGTGTCGTTCGGCGTCAACTCGGTCAAGGCAGACGAGGAGGATGAAAAGACCATCAAGGAAATGCAGCGCGAGGCTGCCTACCGCGACCCGACCCGTGCGGCAGGATCGCTCGTGCACGCGCAGGCCGAGGCGATGAAGTCTGCGGCAGCGAACGCGAACGCCGGTCCGGCGATGGCGTTCATGGGCATGAATATGGCTGGTCAGGCAGGCGGCGCCAGCGTGCAGAATCTGTACGCAATGGGTCAGCAGCAGGCGCAGGCGGCAGGCGAGTGGACGTGCTCGTGCGGACAGACCGGCAACACCGGAAAATTCTGCATGGGCTGCGGCAGGCCCAAGCCCGAGCAGAACAGCTGGAAATGCGTTTGCGGTACGGTCAATACCGGCAAATTCTGCTCCGAGTGCGGAAAACCCCGACCGGAGAATACGGCCTGGACGTGCTCGTGCGGCGCGGTCAATCAGGGAAAGTTTTGCTCGGAGTGCGGAAAAGCAAGAAATTAGTAATTAGAAATGAGGAATTAGTAATGAAACGTAGGGGCGCACATTGTGCGCCCGAAATCAAACGGTATGCAGATGGTTTACACGGGCGGCCGCTGACCGCCCTCTGCGGAACACGTTCACCATAAAAATAATTACTAATTACTAACTACTAATTCCTGATTCTCCAAAGGAGGATAGAAATGTCAGACAAAGCAACAAACTATCAATGCCCGTCCTGTACGGGACCGCTGCACTACGACGGCGCCGCGGGACGGCTGCAATGCGACTACTGCGGCTCGTCATTTGACCCGGCAGAGATCGAAAAGCTGTACGCCGAAAAGGAACAGCAGGCCGCGTCTCAGCCGGAGACGGGGAGCGACACCGGCGAATGGCAGTCCTCCGCAGATGAGGACTGGGGCGCGGACGCGGACAAGATGCGCGTATACAGCTGTCCGTCCTGCGGTGCGCAGCTGATCTGCGAGGAGACCACGGCGGCGACCTCGTGCCCGTACTGCGGCAACCCGACCGTCATTCCCGAGCAGTTCAGCGGCATTCTCAAGCCGGACTACATACTGCCGTTCAAGCTGAGCAAGGAGGATGCGGTTTCCGCGCTCAAGCAGCATTACAAGGGAAAGCTGCTGCTGCCCAAGCTGTTCCGCGATAATAACCATATCGAGGAGCTGCGCGGCATTTATGTGCCGTTCTGGCTGTTTGACGGCGAAGCCGAAGGCAACGCGAATTACATGGCAACGACCACGCGCGTGTTCCGTCACGGAGACACGGAAATCACCGAGACCAGCTTTTACGAGGTGCAGCGCGCGGGTACGCTGCCGTTCAGCCGCGTGCCGGTGGATGCATCGCGCAAGATGCCGGATGATTATATGGATTCCATCGAGCCGTTTGATTATGCCGGCCTGAAGCCGTTCTCGACCGCCTATCTGCCCGGATTTTTCGCGGATAAGTTCGATGTTTCCATCGAGGAGAGCAGCAGCCGTGCGGACAAGCGCTGTCGGCAGTCGCTGTCGGATGCGCTGCAGGGAACCGCGCGAAACGGCCGTCCGTATACCTCGGTCACGCCGACCGGCGAGGACATTCACCTCAAACGCACCGGCGTGCATTACGCGCTGCTGCCGGTCTGGATGCTGAATACCCGCTGGAACGGCAAGAATTACATGTTTGCGATGAACGGTCAGAACGGACGCATGGTCGGTGACCTGCCGGTGGACAGAAAGCGGTTCTGGGGTCTGTTTGCCGCCGTTGCCGTGCCCATGACTGCGGTGCTGACGGCGCTGCTGTATTTTCTGTAAGGAGGCGGCGTAGATGAAAAACAAGAGAAAACTGCGTCTGGCTGCGCTCTTGGCAGTGCTTTTGCTGCTGTTTCCGGCCTTTGCGGTTGAGGACGATATAACGGATGAGAGCGACAACTCGACCACCCAGACGGAGGAAACTGACCAGACCGCACAGCTCGGCGGCACGGATTCGATTGACCCGTCGGCAGACAAGCCGCGCGTGTTCGACTATGAAGAGGTGCTGACGCAGACCCAGATTGACACGCTCGAGGAAAAGACCAGGGCGATCGCGGAGAAGTACAGCATCGGCGTCGGCATCATCACGATTGACGACTACACGCCGTACGGCGATGGCGCTTACGACGCGGCGGAGCAGCTCTACAACGAGCTTGATCTGGGTGCGAGCGAGGACGGCGACGGCGTGGCGTTGCTCATCAGTCTGGATGACCGCGATTTTGCGACCTATGCGCACGGTGCGAAAGCCGAAGAGATTTTCAGTGATGCGGTCCAGCAGGATTTGGAGTCGTATTTCCTGGATAATTTCGGAAACGACGACTGGTACGGCGGCTTTTCGGACTTCGTTTCCGGCTGTGAGTGGTATTTGCAGCATGTCGCCGAAGGCGGCGAAGCCGGTGTGCCAGTGCATAATGAGGTCGAGATTTCGGACAGTACGCAGGAAGACACAGCGGACGATTCGTTTTCGCTCGGCGGTGCATTCGGCCTGTCGCTGCTCATTTCGTGCGTCATTGCACTCATCGTGTGCATGGTGTTCCGTTCGCAGATGAAATCCGTGCGTACACAGATGACCGCAAACCAGTATGTGGGAAACGGCGGTCTCAATCTGACACTCAGCCGCGATATTTACCGTTATACCTCGCAGAAGCGGCGGCAGATTCCGCGGAATGACAATAATAACAACTCGACCGGCGGCGGTCACGGCGGAGCCGGATTTTCCGGCAGCGTCAGCCATACCAGCAGCGGCGGACATGGGAGAAACGGTAAATTCTGAATGGAGAATGCACATAGCTGCATTTTCCGTAAACAAAAAGCAAAAGACAGCCGACAGGCTGTCTTTTTTTATGCAAAAAACGGAGATAATTCCGCAATTTTCGCAATCGTTTTGGATTCTTCCGGAAAGTCCTTCTGCAGCCTTGCGGCACACCGTCTGCAGAAATCCTCATGCAACTCGGGATTCTCCCGCATTTGCTGCTTGAAGCCCCAGATATGGGTAAAATATCCGTTCTGCGCACCGCCGAACAGTGCAGGCAGGTCACTGAGAGCAGCCGCGCGTGCGTGCTTTTTCTCGGCGCACATGGCGAGCAGCCGCTGTTCGGCGAACACCATGTAGGTGAGTGTGTCGTCGGCATCCGGTGAGCAGCGCATGAAGCGGATGGCGGTGTCCGTGTAGTACCGTCGGAACTCGTCATTGCCGAAATAGGCGAGCGCGGTATTGAACGGCTGTACCGTCCAGTCAAATGAATCAAGCGGGAAGCCTTCGGTTTTGGCGAATGCCGTTTGATCCGGATAGATGGACGGCATAATGTCCTCGCGGTGGATGGCTGCGGTGTCCGGTCCGTCGAGCAGATTGCTGATGGATTTCCAGCAGATGAAATCTGTATCAAGCATCACACACGGCGATGGCATAGCGGAGAGCGCGTACAGCTTGCCGGCCGCCCAGAAGGCTGTGGCGTTTATGTCCTCGGGCATGGTGTCCAACAGAGGATACACGCCGTCATCCCACAAAAAACAAAGCCCGAGCGATTCATAATAACGCTTGGCAGGTGTGTCGCAGATCATGCGGATCGAACCGTTCTCCTTGCGCCACTCGAGCGCGGAAAGCGCGGTCGTGAGCAGTTCAAACGGCTCGATTCGGTATTCCATATGGGGATTGCGGACGAAAAACGGCCTTGTCCAGTTGGAGTGGAACGCCTGCATCAGATCAGCTCCAATCCGTAGCCGCCGACCGGGCACGAGCCGGAACCGAACCGGAACGAACCTGATCCGGAGCCGGAATAACTGGTGCGGTAAGAGGTGGTGTACGAGGTCACATACGAGCCGGAGCCTGAGCCGCACGGCACGCAAACGGTCTGTATAACGGTGGTTTCACCGGATGCGGAGACAACGGTTTCCTCACCCGCTGTCGAGGGGACAGCGCCGCCCATGATGGGCACCGGCGGGCGTTCGTCATCGGCCGGATACCAGCCCTCCGGGTAGGGGTCAACCGCGAAAACAGGTGCTGGTGCGGCAGACTGTGTCGGCTCGCTTGCTTCGGGTGCGGTCTCGGGAGCAGGTGCTTCTTCGGTTTTTGGCTGGCAGTGCCGCGCATAGCTCGCTTCGTCGAACACAACGCCGTCGATCTCGCGGTATTTTTCCGGATTCATTGCCACAATACCGTTCGGTTTGGACATAACACCACACACCTCTCATTCACTAATTATAATTATATATGAAGGGAGCGCAATCCGCAACCGCAAACAAGCAAAATTTTGGCTTTACAATCCGCAGACGGGTTTCGTATAATAGTAGGGAGAAAACAGATACGGTGTTCCGGTCGGTTTATTATGCTGTACCATGTAAAATATTGTAGGGGCGCGCATTGCGCGTCCGTTTTATCAGGTTGGCACAATATCAATTCTGCGGATTGGATTAAACAATTACCGTGAGGCACCCGCCCTACGGTAAAAGTTAGATAAATGTCATTTGTATATAGAATGGGAGAAAATATGGATTTTTTATCGTTAGAGCAGTCGGTCTGGCGCCGATTGCAGCAGGAAACGCGCCCGATCGCGCTGTACGGCATGGGCGACGGCGCGGACAAAATACTTGCGCAGTTTGAGCGGCTGGGCATTCGCGCATCCGCGGTGTTCGCGAGTGATGAATTTGCCCGCGGCAATCTGTTCCACGGGTTCTGCGTGCGCAAGCTGTCGGACACGGTGGCGGAGCTTGGCGAGGATATTGTAATCGTGATTGCGTTCGCCAGCCAAAGAGCCGAGGTGCTGCAGCTGATGTATGCGCTCGAGGACAAATACGATGTGGTGGCGCCGGACGTGCCGGTGGTCGAGGGACCGCTGTTCGATGAGGATTTCGTGCGCGCGCATCAGGACGAGATGCAGCGCGCGTATGATCTTCTGGCGGATGATTTGTCGCGCGAGGTGTTCCTCGACACCGTGCGCTTTAAGCTGTCCGGCAAAATGGAATACCTGCGTCACAGCGAATCAGACAAGAATGAGGTGTTTCATAATCTCCTGCGCCCGACCGCAGAGGAGCACTTCTCCGACCTCGGCGCATACAACGGCGACACCATCCGCGAGCTGCTGCACTACACGGACGGCAAGTTTGCGTCCGTTACCGCCCTCGAACCCGATCGCCGCAGCTTCCGCAAGCTGAATGAGTGGGCGAGTGCCAATATCACGGGCGATGTTATGCTCGTGCAGGCGGGCGCGTGGAACGAGGACACGGTCAAATGCTTCACCGATCAGGCAGGCCGCCAGTCCCGCGTAGCGGGGCAGGGCAAAGAGACGCAGATGCGTGCGCTCGACAGCGTGCTGTCCGGCCGCCCGTGCACCTATCTTAAAATGGACGTGGAGGGCGCAGAGCGCGAAGCCATCGCCGGTGCAGAGAAAACCATTCGGCAGTACGCACCCAAGCTGAATATTGCTGCCTATCACCGCAGTGAGGACTTCTTTCAGCTGCCGCTGCTCATCCATGCGCTGCAGCCGAGCTACCGGCTGTATCTGCGTCACCATCCTTATGTTCCGGCGTGGGATACGAATTTGTACGCAATATAAAAAACAGTGGAAATCCCGGTCGGGCCGTTGTATAATAAAGATAGATTACGGCAGGGTGTGACCTGCCGGAGAATTTATACATGAAGGAGATCATAACAATGGGTTGTTTTTACTGTGATGAGCACCATGAGGGCCGCGAAGCAATCATGTTTAAGGTTGGCGACATGAAGGCAGGTACCCTGTACCTGTTCAAGGATCAGGCACACAAGGGCCGCTGCGCACTGGCGCTTAAGAGCCATAAGAAGGAGCTGTGCGAGTGCGACGAGCAGGAGCGCAACGATTACTGTGCAGATCTGGCTGCTGCTTCCGGCGCTATTAAGAAGCTGTGGGGCTGCACCAAGATCAACCTCGGTTCGTTCGGCGACAGCAATCCGCATCTGCATTTCCACATCGTACCGAAGTACGAGGGCGGCTTTGAGTTCGGCGGCAGCTTTGCCATCACCAATCCGGAGCCGGTTATCCTGAAGGACGAGGAGTACAAGGAAATGATCGAGGCTCTCCAGAAGGAGCTTGGCCTTTAATCCTTTGGCTGCATAAGTCACAAACAGCATCGAACTTTACGGTTCGGTGCTGTTTTTTGTCTTATATGATACTTGCGCACTGCGGGAACGTGCGGTATAATGTACAGTGATTTCGTATTGTATAAACAAAGGAGCAATGCTATGAAACGCTATCTTGCAGCGGCGATGCTGCTGCTTGCGCTGTCCGGCTGCGGCTCAAGCGGCAGCAGTACACAGCTTTACACTACCACCGAGGACTTTTTTGCGATGGACACCTACATGTCGGTCGATGTGTCAAGCGAAAAGAGCGAAAGCGCGGCAGAGGACATGGCTGTCAAGATCGAGCAGCGCGTCAATCAGCTGGACGCGGCGCTCTCGCGCACGCAGCAGGCGGGCGATCTCTACAAGCTGAACCACGCGAACGGTCAGCCGACCGAGGTGAGCGATGACACCTACACCGCGCTTAAGAAAGCGCTCGAGTACGCCGAGATGACAAACGGTGCGTTTGACCCGACGATGGCGCCGCTGACCGACCTCTGGGGCATCGGCACGGACAACGCGCGTGTGCCCGCGCAGAGCGAGATTGATGAAGCGCTGACACATGTCGGCTATCAGAACGTCAAGCTGCTCGGCAACAATCAGGTGCAGCTGCTGAACGGCGCACAGGTCGATCTGGGCGGTATCGGCAAGGGCTACGCAGGCGACATCGTGCACGAAATGGTGGAGAGCGACACCTCGGATCAGTGGCACGTTCTGGCGCGGCTGAGCGGCAATGTCGAGATGTACGGCGGCAAAACCGCAGACAGCGGCACGGACAACTGGAACATCGGCATTGCCGATCCGGACGACAACACGGACTCGATTGCGGTGGTGTCGCTGCGTGACGGCTCGGTTGTTACCTCGGGCGATTATGAGCGCTTTTTTGAGCAGGACGGCAAACGCTACCACCACATTTTTGACCCCGCAACAGGGTATCCGGCGGACAGCGGCCTGCGCGGCGTGACCGTCATTGATCCCTGCTCGACCAAGGCGGATGCGCTGACAACGGCGCTGTTTGTCATGGGTCTGGATAAGGGCATGAAATTCTGCGAGGAGAACGAGATTGCGGCCGTGTTCATCACCTCGGACAAGCAGGTGTACACCACATCCAAGACAGGGGACTGCACGTTTGAGTTCCTCGGCGAGAAAAAAGGATACAACTATGCGGAATAAGCTGAAATTCGGTGATTTCGTCATCATCGGCGTGGTTCTGGTGATGGCAGGCGCACTGGCGGCAGCGCTGGCGTTCCACAGCTCCGGTGACAAGCTGTACGCCGAGGTCTGGCAGAACGATACGCTCATCGAGCGGGTGCAGCTGACCGATGCGACCGACCGCACGATCAAGCTGGACGGCAACACCATTGTACTCTCGGGCAAAACGGCGAAAATGGCGGAGGCGGACTGCAAGGATCAGGTCTGCGTGCGCACCGGTACACTTACCCATGCCGGACAGGCGGCGGTCTGTCTGCCGCACCGCGTGGTGCTCAAGCTGGTCGGTGTGAATGACAGCGGCATCGACGCTGTGGTATCGTAAGGGGTGCAGCACATGAAAAATGCAAAACGATTGACGCTCTGCGGCATGCTGGCGGCGGTGGCTGTCGTGCTCTCGCTCGTCGAGCGCATGTTCCCGCTGGATGCCATCGTGCCCGTGCCCGGCGTTAAATTAGGACTGGCGAACGTGGTAACGCTGTTTGCGCTCACACGGCTGAGCGCGAGAGACGCATTCGCCATCGTGGTAACGCGCGTTGCCATTTCCTCACTGCTGATGGGCAGCGTGTCGGCGTTCCTGTTCTCGCTGTTCGGCGGTCTGCTGTCGCTCATCGTGATGGGGATGCTGCTCAAAGCCGAAGGCAGATTCTGCTCGCTGTTCGGCGTGAGCGTGGGCGGCGCTGCGGCGCATAATATCGGGCAGATGGCAGCGGCTGTGATCTGGCTGAAAAACTGGGCCGTGATCGCATATCTGCCGTTCCTGCTCGTGATGAGCGTGCCGCTCGGACTGGTGACGGGACTGACCTGCTCGGTCGTATTACATCACCTCAAAAAAATTGATTTCGGTGCATAAATTTGAAAAAGCAGCCTCATACTAACGAAAACAGATTAGGAGGGACTGCTATGAAAAAGCTGATCGCCCTGCTGGCGGCGCTGACGATGCTGTTCGTCTGCGGCTGCGGCAGCAACAGCAAGGATAACGGCACAGACAACGGCAATGGCACCAACAATGGCACCAACAACGCTGTTGATGAGCGGCACGACACCAATACGAATACCGTCGGTGATGACGTCCGCGAAGGCGTGGACGATGCAGGCAATGCCGTCGGAGACGCGGTGGACGATGCCGGCAACGCCATCCGTGACGGTGCAGACGCCGTGACCGGAGATAACAATAATGCGGCGAAGCAGCCGAATACGGCGAACGGTACGAATGCTCCGGCGGAGAATCCGTAAAAACAGAAACGGCATGGCGTAAGCTGTGCCGTTTTTCTTTGTTTCTTCTGCATCGACTCACTGGGGTACACGAGTTGCGTCAGCAATACGCTCTGTCCGGGCGGGAGTTTTTTCAGCACCGGCTGAGCGGGGTGCGCGAACTGCGTCAGCGTGTTCGCCCCTAACGGGCGGGGAGGTTTTCGCTGAACCTCAGCGGAGAGTTGCGCTCTGCGGAGCGCGGGAGACTGCGGCGCCCGCCGCAGGGGGCAAAAAGGAAGGGACACCTGCGGTTTCCCTTCCTCTTTGAACTCCTACCTTTCCCTTATTTCTTATCCTGGCGAAAATCGGAGAGCGGCGACCGCTTCGAAATAGGGGAACGGCAGTCGGGTTACCTCAGCGTGTCTTTCTCCGCCTTTTCGCAGTTCACAGACAGCGTACTGCTACACATACGGTTTACTCTACGCAGGCGCGACATGCCCGTGTCGCGCGAATCCTTGGCACGTTGTAACGCACGGCACCTGCGAGGATAAATTGCACCGAACGCCTAATCCGTAGGTGCTGTCCGCAAACTCCAGACTTACGAGTTGCGCGGCACTGCTATGCCGCGCCTGCTGGAAGTAGCCGACCTGTGTAGCAGAACGGTATCTGACACTGCGAACAGGTTGCTCAAGAGGACGGACTCCGAAGGTAGTTCGTCCGCAGCAGAGAAAAAATCCTCTGCCGTTCCCCGTATTTCGCAGCGGTCACATGTCGGCAATCTGCGCCAGACCCTCCAAGGGAAAGGGGTGATTCACAAGAGGGTGGAAACCGCAGGTGTCTACCCTCTTGTGCGCCCGCGCGGCGTCAGCGCAATTTCCGTTCGCTTCGCAAGCGGCAAAACAAGCGATTAAAACTGGCTTTATATCTTGCGTACAAGGCTGCATTGTGCTAAAATAATACTATTATGGGAAAAACACTCGTGGAGCGCACAAACCGCGTCTCCGCGCAGTCTAACGAGTTGGAGTGAGAAATAAATGGATTACAACCGTTTGGCGGAACTGCTGTTTCCGCATATCAATACCACGCCGGAGGAGATGGAGGCTCGCTATCCTAAGCGCGAGCTGCCCGAGGGCGCAAAGGTAACCCGTATGGGCCCAAGTCCGACCGGCTTTATGCACCTCGGCAACCTGTACGGCGCACTGGTGGATGAGCGCCTGGCGCACCAGTCCAAGGGTGTATTTTATCTGCGTATTGAGGACACCGACCGCAAGCGTGAGGTAGAAGGCGGCGTGCAGATGATCATCGACGCGTTCAAGTCGTTCGGCCTGCCGTTCGACGAGGGTGCAACGACTGACGGTGAGACCGGCATCTACGGTCCGTACCGCCAGAGCCAGCGTGCCGAGATCTACCAGACCTTCGTCAAGTCCCTCGTGCAGCGCGGTATGGCGTACCCGTGCTTCTGCACCGAGGAGGAGCTCTCCGCCGCGCACGAGCAGCAGGAGAAGAACAAGGAAAACTTCGGCTACTACGGCAAGTACGCCGTATGGCGCGACCGTCCGATGGAGGACATCGAGGCAGAGCTTGCCAAGGGCACGCCGTATGTTGTTCGTTTCCGCTCGGAGGGCAGCATTGAGCATAAAATCCGTCACGAGGATCTCGTAAAGGGCAAGATGGAAGTCACCGAGAACGATCAGGACGTGGTTATCCTCAAGTCCGACGGCATCCCGACCTACCACTTTGCGCACGTTGTGGACGACCATCTGATGGGCACGACCGTTGTTGTCCGCGGCGAGGAGTGGCTGGCAACCCTGCCGGTGCACCTGCAGCTGTTCCGCGCGATGGGCTGGAAGGCGCCGAAGTACGCACACACCGCCCAGCTGATGAAGATCGACCCGGAGACCGGCGGCAAGCGCAAGCTGTCCAAGCGCAAGGACCCGGAACTGGCGCTGACGTTCTACGCGCAGGAGGGCTATCCGGTGCCGGCGGTACTGGAGTACCTGATGACGCTCCTCAACTCCAACTTCGAGGAGTGGCGCCGCGCAAATCCGGACCTGCCGATGAACGATTTCCAGTTTACCACCAAGAAGATGAGCGGCTCGGGTGCGCTGTTTGATATCGAAAAGCTGCGCGACGTTTCCAAGAACGTTATTTCGCGCATGACGGCAGAGCAGGTTTACGACTTTGTTGCCGAGTGGTCTGCTGTTAACGACAAGGAATTTAACGCGTTGCTGACCCGTGACCCGGCATTCTCCAAGGCGTACCTTGCCATCGGCCGCGGCGGCAAGAAACCGCGCAAGGACCTCGCGCTGTGGTCGGATGCCAAGGGCTACATGGACTTCATGTTCGACGAGCTGTTCCAGCCGGATTACACCATGCCGGAGCGCGTTTCCGCCGAGGACGCCAAGGCAATTCTGAGCGATTTTGCAGGCATGTTCGACGAGAAGGATACGCCGGATGGCTTCTTCGACAAGATGAAGCAGATCGCTTCTGCACACGGCTATGCAGCCGATACCAAGGCGTATAAGGCTGACCCGTCCGCCTATAAGGGCGCCGTCGGTGATGTGTCCATGGTTGTCCGCGTAGCAGTGGCGGGCCGCCAGAATGCACCGGATCTCCAGACCGTAATGGGTATTCTGGGTAAGGATAAGGTGCTTGAGAGACTTGATAAGTGCGCGAAAACGCTCTGATAATTAGGAATTAGGAATGAGGAATTAGTAATTAAGGAGCTGCCGCGCCGGAAGCAAAGGCGATGGTGCAGCAGCTCCCCTATAATTACTGATTGCTAACTACTAATTACTAATTCGATAAAAGGGGAATATCACTATGATGGAAAACGTAAATAACTTTCTGACCGAAATTATTGATGAGGACATTGCGAACGGTCTTTCCGAGCGCATTCACACCCGCTTTCCGCCGGAGCCGAACGGTTATCTGCACATCGGCTCGGCCAAGGCGATCTTTATCAACTGGTCTATCGCGAAAAAATACAACGGTCTGTTCAATCTGCGCTATGACGACACCAACCCGGTCAAGGAGGATACCGAGTATGTAGACTCCATCTGGGAGGACATCAAGTGGCTGACCGGCGAGGAGCCGAGCGGCGGTGTGTATTACGGCTCGGACTACTTCGAGACCTGCTTTAACTGCGCGGTACAGCTGATCAAGGACGGCAAGGCGTATGTTGACGATCTGACGCAGGAGGAAATGCGCCAGTACCGCGGCTCTCTGACCGAGCCGGGCAAGCCGAGCCCGTACCGCGACCGTTCGGTTGAGGAAAACCTGCAGCTGTTCCAGGACATGCGCGACGGCAAGTTTGCCGACGGCTCCAAGACGCTGCGTGCCAAGATCGACATGGCAAGTCCGAACATGAACCTGCGCGACCCGGCGATTTACCGTATCGTGCGTGCACATCATCACCGTCAGGGCGATAAGTGGTGCATTTATCCGCTGTACGACTTTGCACACCCGATTCAGGACGCACTTGAGGGCATCACGCACTCCATGTGCTCGATTGAGTTCGAGAACCACCGTCCGCTGTACGAGTGGGTGGTTGACAACTGCCCGCTGCCGCATCATCCGAAGCAGCGCGAGTTTGCCCGCCTGAACGTAACGCACACCGTTATGTCCAAGCGTTATCTGCGTCAGCTGGTATTTGAAAAGCACGTTGAGGGCTGGGACGACCCGCGTATGCCTACGCTGTGTGCGCTGCGCCGCCGCGGCTACACGCCGAGCGCCATCCTCGATTTTGTACAGCGCGCCGGCATCGCAAAGGCCAACTCGCTGGTTGACATCAAGCTGCTCGAGCACTGCATCCGCGAGGAGCTGAACGAGACCGCGCTGCGCCGCATGGCAGTCACCGAGCCGGTCAAGCTGGTTATCACCAACTATCCGGAGGGTCAGTGCGAGGAGTTCGAAGTGCCGAACAATCCGCGCAATGAGGAAGCAGGCAGCCGCAAGGTTCCGTTCACCCGTGAGCTGTATATCGAAAAGAGCGATTTCGCGGAGGTTCCGCCTCCGAAGTTCCAGCGTCTCAAGCCGGACGGCGAGGTTCGTCTGATGGGCGCGTATATCGTCAAGTGCAACGAGATCGTCAAGGATGACAACGGCGAGATCGTGGAGATCCGCTGCACGGCTGACCTCGAGACCCGCAACGGCATGCCGGTAGACGGCCGCAAGGTCAAGGGCACCATTCACTGGGTATCTGCCGAGCACGCCATCGACGCAGACCTGTATCTGTACGACAACCTGTTCACCCTCGAAAATGTCAATGACGTACCGGAAGGCACGGATTATCTGGATTATCTCAATCCGGATTCGCTCAAGAAGCTGACCGGCTGCAAGCTCGAGCCGTCGCTGGCTGATGCCAAGGAAGGCGAGCGCTTCCAGTTTGTCCGCATGGGCTATTACTGCAAGGACCGCGAGAGCGGCCGCTTCAACCGCATTGTTACCCTGAAGGACAGCTTTGCGAAAACGCTGAAAAAGTAAGCATGGATAAGAAAAGCTCTCTGAACTTTGTTCAGAGAGCTTTTTTCGTTAGCATTTGTTTATCGCTTTACCGTAGGGCGGGATGACCTCATCCCGCCGTGTAAACCATCTGCACGTTGTTATATTCGGCGGGGTGAGGTCACCCCGCCCTACAATTACATTGGTGTTGGAATGAAACGTGAAAATAAAATGATAATAATGCTATAAAACTGTGCTTTCCATTTCCGCATCCTGCGCCAGAACCTTGACGAAGAACTCGAGCCGCCGGAGTGCGTTCTCGATAACCGCCTTATCGGTATCCGGCGTGCCGAACACGGGATGGAACACATGGCGGCTGTCCGGATGGATACAGGTTCGGTCGTCCGCACCGGCGATCATGCTGAAAATGATACCCGAGTTATCCCGTCCGCAGATGTCCTTCGGGTAGGTATGCGTGCTTGCGGCGCGCATACCCAGGAACGGCAGCTTTTCGCTCGGCGTGAAGATGGTCAGCGGGCCGTCCATGCGGTCAATGTCATGCGTGCCGGACAGCACGAACGTTGTCAGCTCCAGCAGGAAGGGAACACCCATCACCGGGTCCTCCTCCGGGAACGGACGTCCCTTGAACATCACGGATTCGAACTGCTGCATGACCGGATAGGTCTTTTTGAACCTCTTGAAAAACCGGAAGTACGGATTTTCACCGAAAACAGCCGTGCGGTCGTAGTCGGCATACTTTTCGCGCAGGGCATCCAGTTCGGCGTGAACAAGGTCGTAAAATTTCGTTATATCCCATGCAGAACGGTCGGGATAGGTGACTTCGAGGATGCCGAGCGGAATATTGCGCTCGGCAAAGGTCGGGTCCTTGATGATTTCAAACATAGGAACACCTCGATTTGTTAAGCGGGTTCGTAGGAACTGTGATAATCGTCAGCGGCTTCGCCGGTCAGCACATCGTAGTAGTACCACTGCGATTTATCCGCGCTGGTGAAGAAATACACGCCGAGGGGGTGCTCTGCGGTATCGCTGGTCAGCCGACCGACATATTCGCCGCTTGCACCGCCTGCGGCCTCGCCGGTGCGGATGATTTCGTCAACGGACACCGGATGCAGCACGGCGATCATGCCGAGCTGCGCGATGGCGTAGGACAGGTACAGCAGGAAGATGGTATAGGCGGACTGCCGCAGCGAAGCCTCCTGCAGAGGGTGGTTCATGCACTTGCCGATCAGCAGGCCGATGAAGGACAGCACGATCAGCGCCGCAATCCACCAGAAGCTGATCTCATACAGCGGGTTCATGCCGGACAGCAGGGCAATGAACAGCATCAGCGCCACCAGAAAGACGAGCAGCGCCTGCGCCCAGCGGCTGTGGTCCCTGCCGTCGGGATTATTGGGTCTGCTGTTCATAAAAATGTTGAAGATGAGCGCAACCGGCGCGAACACCCACAGATAGGTGGGGAAGCCGCCGACGGCACCGTCATACACGGTGTTCCAGTGCGTGGCGAGCAGGCAGGTGCCCAGCCAGACGATGACCGAAGATACGAGCAGCAGCAGATTTTTCTTGGATTTAAAAAGATTCATACAGGAAATTCCTCTTAAAAGCAAACGGGCAGAGCCTTGCGGCTCTACCCGTTTTGATTACGCACCGCAAGGCACGCTCTGTTCAGTTAAACCGAAAAGATTAAGCCTCAGCCTTGATCTTCTTCAGGTTAGCGAAGCGCGGCAGACCGGATACCTTCGGGCCAACGTTCTCGCCGTTGATGAGCGGCAGAGCATAGTCAACGAACTCCTGCGTTACGCCGTTGCCTTCCTCGTTGATCCACTCACGCGGAACCTTCTTCTCGGTGTTGGCAACCTCGGACAGCGGGAGCAGCTCGATCTCGCACTTGTAGCCGTTCTCGTCACGGGTGCACTTGAAGCCCGGCATGTAGTCGGTCTTGCCTGCAACTGCGTTCTCAACAGCAGCCTTGCCGGACATATAGGACTCGTCAACGTCGGTCTTGGAAGCGCAGTGAGCAGCGCAGCGCTGCAGCAGGCTCAGTTCGATGCCGCGAACCTTGCAGCCCAGCTCGTTCTTAACGGTGTCAGCCAGCATGGAAGCCAGACCGCCGAGCTGTGCATGGCCGAAGCCGTCGGTAGCAGAGGTCTTAGCCTCGGATACGAAGGAGCCGTCAGCGTAGTGGATACCCTCGGAAACAGCTACCAGGCAGTTGCCCTTCTCGTCGTAGATGCGCTTTACGTCAGCCAGGAACTTCTTCATGTCGAAGTCGGTCTCCGGCAGGTAAACCAGATCCGGACCTGCGCCCATAGCGGTAGCCAGACCGGCAGCACCGGCCAGCCAGCCAGCGTGACGGCCCATGATCTCTACGATGCAGACCATGCCGGTGTCGTATACGCGAGCGTCCTGATAGATCTCCATGCAGGAAGTAGCGATATACTTAGCAGCGGAAGCAAAGCCCGGGCAGTGGTCGGTGCCGAACAGGTCATTGTCGATGGTCTTCGGAATGCCCATTACGCGGCACTCGTAGCCGGACTTCATCATATACTTGGAAACCTTGTTGCAGGTATCCATGGAGTCGTTGCCGCCGTTGTAGAAGAAGTAACGGATGTCGTACTTCTTGAAGATCTCGAGGATGCGCTTGTAATCGGTGTCGTCAACATCCGGATCAGCCAGCTTGTAGCGGCAGGAGCCCAGTGCAGAGGACGGGGTGTAGCGCAGAAGAGCCAGCTCGTCGCGGTCTTCCTTGTCGATATCATACAGGTCGTCGTTCAGCAGGCCCTTGATGCCGTGTGCCATGCCGAATACGCGGGTGATGGACGGATTGTCCAGTGCTGCCTCCAGCGCACCCAGAACAGAAGAGTTGATTACGGAAGTCGGGCCGCCCGACTGACCGATGACGCAAGCGCCTTTCAGTTCACTCATTGATAAAACCTCCTAAGCAAATTAAAACGCAGAGCAGTGCCGTGCATTTTCTTACTCATAAAGAGTACCATATAATATGAAAAAAATCAATGAAAATCCTGCGTTTTCGGCAGGTTTGGCAATTTTGGCAAACCTGCCGCAGGAATTCGACGAAAAAATGACAGGATTTTTTTGATATGGACTTGATTTTAGCATGCTTAACTGATAAAATAAAAGCAGAATTTTTAAGATTCAGTTTTTATCAGAAAGGAAGTATTCCCATGCCTTTAGTTACTACTACTGAGATGTTCAAGAAGGCTTACGACGGCGGCTACGCTGTTGGCGCTTTCAACGTGAACAACATGGAGATCGTTCAGGGTATCACCGAGGCTTGCCAGGAGCAGCACGCTCCGGTAGTCCTGCAGGTATCCAAGGGCGCACGCGCTTACGCAAACCACACCTACCTCGTTAAGATGGTAGAGGCTGCTGTTCTGGAGTGCCCGGACATTCCGATCGCTCTGCACCTGGACCACGGCCCGGACTTCGAGACCTGCAAGGCCTGCATCGACGGCGGTTTCTCCTCCGTTATGATCGACTGCTCCTCCCGTCCGTTCGACGAGAACGTTGAGGAGACCAAGAAGGTTGTAGAGTACGCTCACGCTCACGGCGTTGTTGTCGAGGCTGAGCTCGGCACCCTGGCTGGCGTAGAGGATGACGTTAAGGTTTCCGCTGAGGATTCCTCCTACACCCATCCGGAAGAGGTTGAGGAGTTCGTAACCCGCACCGGCTGTGACTCTCTGGCTATCGCAATCGGCACCTCTCACGGCGCTTACAAGTTCACCCCGGATCAGTGCACCCGCAACGAGCAGGGCATTCTGGTTCCGCCTCCGCTGCGTTTCGACGTACTCGAGGAAGTTTCCAAGCGTCTGCCGGGCTTCCCGATCGTACTGCACGGTTCCTCTTCCGTACCGCGTGAGTTTGTTGACAAGATCAACAAGTTCGGCGGCAAGATGCCGGATGCAATCGGCATTCCGGAGGAAGAGCTGCGTCACGCTGCACAGCTGTCCGTCTGCAAGATCAATATCGACTCCGATATTCGTCTGGCTATCACCGCTTCTATCCGCGAGCACTTCGCTGAGCATCCGGATCACTTCGACCCGCGCCAGTACCTGAAGCCGGCTCGTCAGGCTGTCAAGGACATGGTTACCCACAAGCTGATCAATGTTCTGGGCTGCAACGGCAAGGCATAAGATCATTTTCTGATCGAAACCAAAGAACCTCGGAATCCTGTTCCGGGGTTCTTTTTTCGGCTTGTGATGGGAATAGAACGGATACCATATATAGTGTATCCGCTTTTTTGCGGGAGAAATTACCACGGAGAAAATAAAGGAGAAACTTTGTGGAATTTGTCGCGCTTTTCTGATAAATTTTTCGAGTCAAGAGGAAAAGTTTAGAGAATGCTCCAATAAAAATAGTGCTTTTCTTGCAAATGTGCCAAAAAGAATTTAGCGCCTTGACAGGGCGGTGTTTCGGCGGTAGAATATATAAGCAAGAGATAAGCAGACACAAGATGTTGTGCGATATTGAATGCACCACTACATAATTTAGTAAATAATTAAGAAATCGCCGTTAGGCGGTTTTTGTATGAGAGAGGGATTTTTCTTTATGATTCAGCAGATCGTCAAGCGGGACGGGCGCATGGCTCCCTTTGAGATCGACAAGATCACAAATGCAATTTTCGGCGCAGCACAGGCCTCCGGCGGCCAGGATCACGATATGGCGCAGGAGCTGGCAGAGCAGGTCGAAAAAACGCTAGAGGAGACTGCTGGAACCGAAACTCCCACCGTTGAACAGGTGCAGGACACTGTTGAGAAGGTTCTGATCGAAAGCGGACATGCCCGCACAGCCAAGAAGTACATCCTGTACCGCAACGAGCGCACCCGCGTGCGTGAGATGAACACCCGTCTGATGAAGGTGTACGAGGACCTGACGTTCAAGTCCTCGCTCGAGAACGACGTCAAGCGAGAGAACGCCAACATCGACGGTGATACCGCGATGGGCACCATGCTCAAGTACGGCTCCGAGGGCGCCAAGCAGTTCTATGAGATGTTTATCCTCGATCCGGCGCATGCCAAGGCGCACCGCGAGGGCGATATCCATATCCACGATCTGGATTTTCTGACGCTGACCACCACCTGCTGTCAGATTGACCTGCTGAAGCTGTTCCGCGACGGTTTTTCCACCGGTCACGGCTTCCTGCGCGAGCCGAACGACATCCGTTCGTACTCCGCGCTGGCGTGCATCGCCATCCAGTCCAACCAGAATGACCAGCACGGCGGTCAGAGCGTGCCAAACTTCGATTACTCGATGGCGCCGGGTGTGCGCAAGACCTTCCGCAAGCTGTTCCGCGACAATCTCGCCAAGGCCCTTGAGGTGTTCGGCGAGGACGACAACAACGAGGTCGATGCGCGTGCGCTGACCGAGCGTGTCGAGCAGGAGACTGGCAAGTGGGCTTGTCTGGCAGGCGGCAACGGCTATGATGAAGCGATGGCGAAGGCACTTTCCGAGACGCTCGACGAAAAGACGGTTGCAAAGTGCATGAAGTTTGCTCGCAAGTACGCGGATAAGGAGACCCGCAAGACCACCTATCAGGCGATGGAAGCGCTGGTTCACAACCTAAACACTATGCATTCGCGTGCAGGCGCGCAGATTCCGTTCTCGTCGCTCAACTATGGCACGGACACCTCGCCGGAGGGCCGTCTGGTTATGGAGCAGCTGCTGCTCGCGACCGAAGCCGGTCTGGGCAACGGTGAGACCCCGATTTTCCCGATTCATATTTTCAAGGTCAAGGAGGGCGTCAACTACAACGAGGGCGACCCGAACTACGACCTGTTCAAGCTGGCATGCCGCGTTTCCGCGAAGCGCATGTTCCCGAATTTCTCGTTCCTCGATGCGCCGTTTAACCTGCAGTATTACAAGCCGGGTCATCCGGAGACCGAGGTCGGCTACATGGGCTGCCGCACGCGTGTTATGTCCAATGTGTGCGATCCGACCCGTGAGATTACCTACGGCCGCGGCAACCTGTCGTTCACGTCGGTCAACCTGCCGCGCATCGCAATCCGCAGCCACGGCGATCTGGACTGGTTCTTCGAGGATCTCGACCGCAAGATCGACCTCGTAATCGACCAGCTGCTTGACCGTTTCCGCATCCAGTGCGGCAAGCGCGTGCGCAACTACCCGTTCCTGATGGGCGAGGGCGTATGGCTGGATTCCGAAAAACTGGGTCCGGATGACGAGGTTGGCGAGGTGCTTAAACACGGAACGCTGACGCTCGGCTTCATCGGTCTGGCAGAGTGCCTCAAGGCGCTCATCGGCGTACACCACGGCGAGAGCGACGAGGCGCAGAACCTCGGTCTTGAGATCGTTGGTCACATGCGTCAGCGCATGGATGAGGCGACCGAGAAATATCACCTCAACTTCTCGCTGATCGCTACCCCGGCAGAGGGCCTGTCCGGCCGGTTTGTCAAGATCGATCGTGAGAAATACGGCACGATTCCGGGCGTTACCGACCGCGATTACTACACCAACTCCTTCCACGTGCCGGTTTACTATCCGATTTCGGCATTTGAGAAGATCGCCCGCGAGGCGCCGTATCACGAGCTGACCAACGGCGGTCATATCAGCTACATCGAGCTGGATGGCGACCCGACGCAGAACCTTGAAGCGTTTGAGGCTGTCGTTCGCGCGATGAAGGAAGCTGGCATCGGCTACGGCGCGATCAACCACCCGATCGACCGCGATCCGGTCTGCGGCTACACCGGCATTATCGGTGAAGTATGTCCGCGCTGCGGCCGTCGCGAGGGCGAAGGCGTTCCGCTGTCCAAGCTGCAGAAGCTGGGACTGTATAAAAATTACAACAGCACCACGATCGGCTATCACGGCGATCCTGCCGAAGAAGCCGACCGTCAGCCGAATACATTGAAAATCGTCAAAAAGTGACAGGAAAGGGAGAATGCTATCATGGAAACTAAGAATATTGCTGCACAGGAGCCGATGATTGGTGAAGGTGTAGGCTTTGAACGTATCCGCCGCATTACGGGTTATCTGGTAGGTACGCTCGACCGCTTCAACAACGGCAAGCGCGCGGAGGAGCATGACCGCGTAAAGCACAGCGTTCCGAGCTGCTGCTCCATGCGTCAGGAGCACACCGCCTGATGGAAGGTAAAATTCGCATTGCAGGTACAGTCGGGGAGTCCATTGTGGACGGCCCCGGCTTCCGCTATACGCTGTTTGTGCAGGGCTGTCCGCATGGCTGTCCGGGCTGCCACAATCCGCAGACGCACGACTTTGAGGGCGGGCAGGATATTGAGCTGGACACGCTGCTGAAGGATATGTGCCGCAATCCGTTCATCAAGGGTGTGACGTTCTCGGGTGGCGAGCCGTTTTGTAAGGCGGAGCCGCTGTATTATCTTGCGGTGGAACTGAAGCGCAAGGGCAAGCACCTGATGGCGTACTCGGGTTATACGTTTGAGCAGCTGTTGGAGCTGAGCGATCCGTTTGTGAAAAAGCTGCTTGGGCAGCTGGATTTACTGGTAGACGGGCCGTTTATCATGGCGGAGAAGAACATCGAGCTGCGGTTTCGCGGCAGCGCAAACCAGCGGGTGTTGGATGTACCGAAGTCGCTGGAGGCGAATGAGGCTGTCTGGGCGGAGCAGTATCGGTGAGACTGGTCGCTTGCGAAGCGAGCGGAATCTGCGCTGACGCTGCAGTGTCGGATAGCGTACTGCTGCATATGCGGTTGACTCTTCGCAGGCGAAACACAAGGTGAATTGCCCGAAGGGCAAGAGAAGGTGCCCTGGGGTACGACCTCGATAAACAATGCACACGACACACAATGGCAACAAAAAAAGCACCGAAACTTACGTTTCGGTGCTTTTTTCATCTTCCGACGGTTCATTTTCCACTTCTGCCTTCTCTGCGAGGTGCGGATTCCGGACCACACACCGTACACACAGTGCGGTCTTGCCGAAGGCGGTATGGCTGACCTTTTCGGTCGGCTGCATATGGCAGGCAACGGCGGTATGCAGTCCTGCGAGATCATCCTTCTGCACGAAGGCGCTGACCTCGTCGGCGTGCATGGATTCGAACGCATACAGCAGGCATGCGGCGATGCACTCGCGGCCGACGCCGATGCCGCGCAGCTCATGCCGGACGATGCAGTTCGCGGTCAGCACGCGTTCCGCGCCGACCTGCTCGTAAGTCAGGCCGCACAGAGCCGCGGGAACACCGGTCGGTTTATCAAGTGCGAGCAGCCAGCCGCAGCCCTCGGTCTGATAGCGGCGCAGCGTATCTACCAGCCAGTCCAGCGTCTGCTCGTAGGAGAGTGCGCCGCCGAGCGTCTGCATGGTCTCCTCGCTGCGCAGGAGCGGCGTCAGCAGGTCGAGGTCGTCCGCACTCAGCTCGCGGTAGTCCATGCGGCTGGAGTTTAGTTCGTAAAATTGCATAGGTTCAATTTTCTCCCAACAAAACGGTGCGGCTCGAAAGCCGCACCGCAAAAGTGTCCTTAAAAGTGTCTCTATCTGTTTCGATACCAGAATACAAATTTGCGCACCAGTACGCCCAGCGTTAAGCCGACCAGCGAGGGAACAAGCCCGTAAAACAGGCTTTGCATCTCGGTCGAGCGGAACGTGGCAAGCGGCAGAACAATCGCCCACAGGCCGACGAACACGGGCATCAGACCGTATCGCGGCAGGGCGCGGTATGCCGCCCGGAACGTACACAGCAGCGCCGAAACCGGCAGGATCAGCCAGAAGCCGAGCAGCCAGTAGGCAAATTCATTGCCATACAGCAGACCGGGGATCAGCCCGACCGCCGTCACGACGCCGTAGCAAAGGGCAAGGCTCCAATACGGGGATAAACGCCGGATACCATCAAATGTCATACGGTTCACCCTCCTTTGCAGGGACGGTCGGTGTGAAATTGTACTGCAGATACCGAAAATTCAGCGGTATATTGCTTACTTGGTGCCGAAGATACGGTCGCCGGCGTCACCCAGACCCGGAACGATGTAGCCGTGGTCGTTCAGCTTCTCGTCAATGCCGGCAACGAAGATCTCAACGTCCGGATGCGCCTTCTGAACAGCGGCAACGCCTTCCGGTGCGCCGATGAGGTTCATCAGCTTGATGTGCTTTACGCCGCGGCGCTTGAGGCCGTCGATGGCAGCGATAGCGGAACCGCCGGTAGCCAGCATCGGGTCGAGCAGCAGTACGTCGCGATCCTCGATGTCATTCGGCAGCTTGCAGTAATATTCGATCGGCTGCAGGGTTTCCGGGTTGCGGTACAGACCGATGTGGCCGACCTTGGCTGCCGGAATCATCTCCAGAATGCCCTCAACCATGCCCAGACCTGCACGCAGGATCGGCACGAGCGCAATCTTCTTGCCGGAAATAACCTGTACGCGCGCCTCAGCGACCGGAGTCTCAATGGTGATCTCCTTGAGCGGCAGATCGCGGGTAGCCTCGTAGCACATCAGCATTGCAATCTCAGCAGCAGCCTCGCGGAACTCCTTAACGCCGGTGGTCTTGTCGCGCATCAGCGCCAGCTTGTGCTTGATAAGCGGGTGGTCCATTTCATGTACGGTTGCCATAATAAAAATCTCCTTTATCCTAAAACTTTTTTGCTTCAGGCAATATCGCATAATTGAACAAGAGCGATTTGCGAGTGGGTTTTGCACACTGACAAGGCGCGGTTTTGCAGTAATACTTTGTGTATTACCGTGAAATCGGAACGAAGTCAGGATACAAAATTTCCGCAAAGCGCCGCGGCAGCGCGACCGGAGCCTGCGCAAGAAGCCGCAGCCTAATTGTGCGGTGTTGTCTGCTATTTGGTCTGTGCCAGACGCGCCATGCGCTCACGCTCTGCCTGCGGACGACGCAGATAGAAGGCGTCCAGCTCCTGGGGGGAGCAGGCTTTGCCCTCGCGGAACAGGGGGAGTGCGGCGGCGGCAACACCAAATCCGGTCGCAAACCGCAGCTCGACGGGTGCGAGCCGCAGACCGGTGCAGTTCTCTTTGATAGTATTATAACACAGATCCGCGCCATCTCCAACCAGAAAATACGGCGCTTCTCCGATTTCTTCGGCAAGCTCGGTCAGCTTGATCGCACGGTCATCGCACAGACGGCGTACCCTGCCGTCCTCTACGGTGAAAAGCGCGTTGTAAACCTGACCCGCACGCGCATCCATCACGCAGCACAGGTCGCCGCCGAGGGCACGGGCGCCCCATGCCATTGCCTCGAGCGTGGAGACACCGAGGCACGGCTTGTCTACGCCGAGCGCCAGACCCTTGACTGTAGCCACACCGATGCGCACACCGGTAAACGAGCCGGGGCCGTGCGCGACAGCGATCGCGTCCACGTCAGCGAGCGATACGCCGCAGTTTGCCAGCAGGTTTTCCACCATCGGCAGCAGCGTGCGCGAGTGCGTCAGGCCGCAGTTCTGAAAGGACTGCGCCACCAGTTTTTTGTCCTCGGTGAGCGCGACAGACGCGCTGACCGCCGAGGATTCCAGGGCAAGAATTTTCATACAGTCACTTCTCCAATCGTAATGCGGCGGTCGTTGTCCACATCGCCGTAGGCAATATGGACGGTTTTGTAGGCTTCCGGCAGAACGTCTGCGGCGTTTTCGCTCCATTCGATGAGCACAATGCGGCTGCCGTCGAGATATTCGTCAAAGCCGATCTCGAACAGCGCTTCGCTGTCGAGAATGCGGTACAGGTCGAAGTGCGCGACCTTGACC
The DNA here is from genome assembly GCF_977037065.1 of Butyricicoccus sp. Classification (NCBI taxonomy): domain Bacteria; kingdom Bacillati; phylum Bacillota; class Clostridia; order Eubacteriales; family Butyricicoccaceae; genus Butyricicoccus; species Butyricicoccus sp. The sequence continues at coordinate 65,015 of NZ_CDRQNY010000012.1, forward strand.
GTCGGCGTTTCGTATTCGTTTGCAATGGCAAAGGTCGGGCTGGTGACGCGGCCCTCGTAGCCGAGTCCGTGCAGCACGCCGCGCGTGAATGCGGTCTTGCCGGCACCGAGGTCGCCGGAGAACGCAACAACATCGCCTGCCTTGAGGCTTTTTGCGTATTCTGCGCCGAGTGCTTCGGTCTCCTCGGGTGAGTGGGTGATATATTCCATGAAAACACCTTTCTGTCAATCATAACTATACATTTATAATATACCACGGTACACTCGGAATGGCAAGTCAGCCTGCTGCAAAGTATAACTTTTTTATGACATTTCCGCTTGTTTGCTTGCGGGATGGCATAAGTTGTGGTAAGGTATAAAAATAACATAAGAAAATAAGGAGGAAAACCCTGTGATAGAATTGCTCAAAGCATTTCTGTTCGGCATTGTAGAGGGCATCACCGAGTGGCTGCCGATCAGCAGTACCGGACACATGATTCTGCTCAATGAGTTTGTGAAGCTGGACGTGTCGGAAGCGTTTTACAGCATGTTCGAGGTGGTCATTCAGCTCGGTGCGATACTCGCGGTTGTTGTCCTGTTCTGGGGACAGATTTTCCCGTTTGAACGGCGAAAGGGCCGTCACGGCGGCGCATCCATCGTGCTGAATATGGATACCGTCAAGCTGTGGATCAAGATTCTGGTAGCTTGTGTTCCGGCGGCGATCGTCGGTCTCAAGTGGAACGACCTGTTTGAAGAACTGTTCTACAATTACCAGACGGTTTCCATCGCGCTGATTGTATTCGGCGCAGCATTCATTCTGGTGGAGAACGCGCACAAGGGCAAGCCGGCGCGCATCAATGCACTCACGGAACTTACTTACCCGACCGTGTTTATGATCGGTATGTTCCAGCTGATTGCGGCTGTGTTCCCGGGCACCTCGCGCTCCGGCGCGACCATCGTTGGCGCACTGCTGCTCGGCGTGTCGCGTACCGTGGCTGCGGAGTTTACATTCTTTCTGGCCATTCCGGTCATGTTCGGCGCAAGCCTGCTCAAGATTCTCAAGTTCGGCTTTGCGTTTACATCCACCGAGCTGATGATCCTCGGCATCGGTACAATCACCGCGTTCGTGTCCTCGCTGCTCATCATCCGTTTCCTGATGAGCTTTGTCAAGAAGCACGATTTCAAGGTGTTCGGCTGGTATCGTATTATCCTCGGTATCGCCGTGCTGGCGTACTTTATGCTGGCGAAGTGAATAGGAAAAAGAGGTCTGCGGGGCAGACCTCTTTTTGAGGCTGTCGAAAAACTATCGTTTTCCGAGCAGCCTCTCGCTCGAAACCACGCTTTCGAGTGAATACTGAAGAAAAACCGCGCCCTGACGGGCACATTTTTTCTTCCCTTGTATAAAAAGTCAGGTACACGCCCCGACTT